>JAICHE010000358.1 GCA_025922755.1 Nitrososphaeraceae archaeon | reverse complement strand
TCATTAATACAAGAATTGCAAGCGTCAATACAATTTTGATTTGACATAATAAGGAAAGAGGGTTAGGAAAATTAAATCAAGTTTATGATTTTCAATGTTGATACTCTAAAGTAAGATTAGAATAATTTATTCAAAATTTCAGTTTTAGCTGTAGTTTTCACAAATAGTCAAATCTAGACCTCTTATCTATGCCCCAGCATTACTTCAATTAAGATTGATTTTTACTAATTGCTTTTACTATGGTTTTTACGTATAAAGTATAAACAAACTTAGTAGTTTGGAGAATATACCTCAAAGCAGAACCAGAACTTATCTCGATTATGTCTTTTGTCTTTTTGTATTCTAGTGATTTGTAAAGATGATCTAAATCAATTTCGGATTTGTCAAAAATTGAACAGATTTCTTTGATTTCTTCTTTTGTATTAGATAACGGCACATCAAGTGCAAAAAGAACATCATCACATGCCCAAAAATTTGCTTTGATTGCATGAGAAAATGCATGCTGTGGACTGAAAGGAAGGATAATGAAACTCATCATTAGTAGAAGCATGGCGTTAAAAAATGCCTTTATTTTCTCCAATAGAGGAACCGTAACAGGAATATCTTGCCGGATATCTTTTCCATGCAAAATTACCCCCGTGTTTTTAATTCGTTGTAAAAATAATCCTAAAGAAGCTATAGTCCTAGTCCCAAGCTCTATTTTTAGATCTTTTCTAATTTTAAATCCTTTTAGATCAATTTGATCTTCAGAAACTACGTAAAATGGTTGTCCAAACATCATTTTATTTTCTGTTTTGAAAATAATGTCCAGTGCAAGGTTATCAGTTTTTTTGTACGAGGTGCAAGTTTCAGATAGTTTTAGATCATATTTTGCATCAAGTTCCAAAAGAATGTTGTTCAAATACTTTTCAATAGCCTCACAAAGTTTTTTGTTTTTGATAATCACAATGCAATCAATGTCGGACTTTCCTCGAGTCCATTCCCCTGTTGTAGCAGAACCAAACAAAACAAAAGATACAATTTCATCAGGATATTGCAGGATTAATCTAGCAACCAGTTCCTTCATGAATTGTTCAAGTTTTTTGTTTTGAATTGGCATATAAAATCAAATTAAGTTTTCATTTAAGACTCATAAATTATTCGAATCTATACTAGAAAAGAGAGTCATAATAATGAATTCTGTTTGATTTTTAGAAGATTAGATAAACCGATAATCTTCTTTTACTGTGTTTAGGACAAGATGGGTTACGGTATTTTCAACATTAGGTATGCTTGAAACTTTCTTTACAAATTTGCTTAATGATTTTCGGTCCTTAAATTTCCCAACGACCATGATATCGGCAGTTCCAGTAATATCATAAACTGCACATACATTTTCAGTTTTTGCTATTTCATCTTCAATTTCCACCATCTTTCCTTTGGTTGTAGTTACTTCAATTATTCCTGTAATGTCATATCCCAGGGCCCCATGATTTAGTCTCACAGTGTAACCCTCGATTA
>JAICHE010000357.1 GCA_025922755.1 Nitrososphaeraceae archaeon | reverse complement strand
TTAGTTGTAGGGACTATATTGTTTGTAAACTTTGATTACAGACTCGTGATACATTTTTTGTATATCTTCCTCAGTGCATATTGCAAGCTGATTAACAAGATCAGTTGCAGTAATAATTCCAACTACTTTGTCATTATCAATAACAGGTAATTTTCGAATATCCCTTGAGTACATTAAATCTGCTGCCATCAACACTGTTTCATCCGGACTGGTGGCAATGAGTGGAGATGACATAATTTGTTTTACTGGTGTTGTAATTTGATATGCATGTGCAACAATTTTCACTGCAAAATCCCTATCTGTAACAATACCGACAGGAGTATTATTTTCCATAACAATAACTGCACCTACTTTGGCATCTTCCATCATCTTTGCTGCTTCATTTACGGTAATTCCAGAATCTACAGATATTACGGATTTAGTCATAATATCCTTAACAGTAATTGATTTTGCATCTTGTTCCATTCTGATTTTATTTTTATCTTCAAGTATTATAGATACTTTGCCTAATCTCATTTTTGAAAATCAATTCTTAGAATATAACCTAAAATTCTTATCTTTGATATCTTGAAAACTTCTTAAATTCTCTTATAATATTTGTACAGTATGCCAAAAATTAAAAAAATTCTTGTGCCCCTTGACGGCTCTAAAAATTCTCTTAGGGGACTCGATGAAGCAATTTATCTTGCCAGGCAATGTCAGGCAACAATTACAGGCTTGTATGTAGTTCCAATGGCCAAACCTCAAACTAGTTCTCAGATTTCATATGTGGAAAAATACCATCTCAATAATGCAGCCCAGTTTATGACCAAAGCTAAAAAACGCTCAGCACAAAATGGTATTCTCTTTGATGACAAAATAGTATATGGTGAAGAAGGTCCAAAAATCATTAATTTTGCAACCTCCCAATCACATGATATTATCATAATAGGCTCTAGAGGAATGAGTTCTCTCAAAGAAGCTTTTTTGGGAAGTACATCTAATTTTGTTCTTCATAAATCGAAAGTCCCAGTATTAATAGTCAAATAACGAATTAACAACTGAGTTTCGTAGAATGAAAATGAGGATCTTCTTTATTAGAATATAATCCTCGATTAAACCATGGCTCATACATTCGTTAAAGATGTTATGATCGACAAAGTTGCAACATTAGATACTTCATCAATGATTAAAGATGCAGCAAAACTAATGGATGAAAAAAACATAGGGTGTATTATTGTAACACAAAATGACCAACCAGTAGGTATTCTTACTGAAAGAGATTTTGTAAGAAGAATTGCATCTAAAGAAAAACCTCTAACATCCCCTCTTGAAGAAGTAATGTCATCTCCACTAATTTCTATTGATCCTGATGAAACGGTTTGGGAAGCAGCTGAACAGATGAAAGTAAAAAATATTCACAAATTACCTGTTATTGATAATGACAAAGTAGTTGGAATTATTACTACTTCTGATCTAGTTGAAATTTGTAGTGTTGGTTCAGATTCTGAAATGAGAAGAATTTG
>JAICHE010000356.1 GCA_025922755.1 Nitrososphaeraceae archaeon | reverse complement strand
TAATTTTTGAGCGTTCAATAATTTTTAGGGCTACTATATCCATTAGATCATACCCTCCAGCTACAGAATCCTCATGAACTAACATATTTTTGAGATTTTTCAATTCAATTCGTTTGAATTTTTTTGCTTTTTTGAATTTGTTAGGATCCATATCATAAACTCCATCAACATCAGTTGCATTAAGAAATTGCTCTGCCTGAACTTTTTCAGCAATCAATGCAGCAGTGCCATTAGTGCTTTGTCCAGGATGAAGACCACCAGCTACTACAATTAATCCATCGTCAACTGCATGTCTAACTTCTTGCAGGGTTGTTGGTGGATGAGAGTATGCTTTATTTTTTAGAGCATAAATCAATAATTTTGCATTAAGTCTTGAAATTTCTATTCCTAGTTCATCAAGAGTAGATTCATCAGCACCTGAGGATCTTGCATGAGAAATGTAATGTCTAGCAATATTACCACCTCCAGCAATTACAATAGGTTGACAAAACTTGCTAATTTTTACTAAAAATGCAGCATAGTCTTTTAGAACTTTGACATTATCCATACCAAAAACACGTCCAGATAATTTGATTACAATTCGTTTTTTCATTTTAGATCACCAAGGATTGATTTTGCGGCAATTTCAACTTTTTTTCTGTTTTTTTGATGAGTGTATATTCTAAGTATGTTCATGAACCCAGAAATAGCAGAAACCACAGGTATTTGAGAAATAGGCATCTCTTTTGCAGATGATTTTCCACTCTCATTAGAAATCAAAACTATGGATTTTGACTCATTTTTTGAAGGTGCCAACGGGATAGATGGTGTAACAGAACTATCAACAAAAATTTCATTTTCAGATACTTTAGATTTTCTGGATAGTTCAACTCTAAGTTCATCAGTTCTAGTTTTTTTCAAATTTGTTTGACTCGTAAGTATTCTCTCAAAAACACATTTTATCAATTTTCTATTCTGGTAATCTTCCGCAAATTGTCTTGCTTGTTTTAGCTTGGGGGATTTTGATGAAATTAATGTGGATAAAACGTATTCATCAGTTAGTTTTACAAATTCATTTAGATTGAAAGATGTAAAGCCAAACTCATCATCAGATAATCTTAATGCTTCAATGAGCATCACTTCTGCTGCACGCACAGTTTTGTGAAAATATACTGCTTTGAACATTTGATATCTTGAATGCATCATAGATTCAAAAGAATACAAGGCTGAACGCTCTAAAGCAAGTTTTTTCTTATGAATGTCAAGTGATTGTGTTATTCTTTTATGATCTACTTTAGCATGTTCAGCTCCTGTAAAATAACCATCTCTAAGCAAATAATCCATCATATCTGCACTCAAAGCCCCAGAAACAATTTCATTTAGATATTGAAATTGTGATTCTCCAAATGCAATTTTTGTTATTAACTTTTTATCAAATCCAGTTTTTGATAGAATATCGCCAATTTCAGAATTTAATATAATTTTTTTACCATAATCTTCATGTGAAATTTTTTTTTCTTGAATTATT
>JAICHE010000355.1 GCA_025922755.1 Nitrososphaeraceae archaeon | reverse complement strand
GGGCCCAAGTGAATTTGTAAAAACTCCTGCTCAAACAATTGGTGAAGGACAGTCTATTGCCCTTTTAACATCACAATCGCTCAAAGAAGGCAAAGTAGATTTAGAATTCGAAGCAAGTGAATTTACGACAACATTAAATCTCAACATTGGTGCATCCAAACCTGCAATAATTGATTTATCATATCCTGATCATCTTTTATCTGGAATGAAAAATACTCTGTCACTTCAAATTCAAGATAACACAGGTAATCCAATATTTGCTAGTAAAGATACAGAATTTAGAATTGCTGCCAACGAAAATTCAATTGAAATGCCTCAAACTATCACCATAAAGAAAGGAGAGCACACATCTTTTTTTAATATAATTCCAAAACAGGCTATGGCAACGGAAATCTCTGTTCTTGCAAGCGATTTTCCATTATCCAAATTCAGTATCAATACAGTAGAAACAACTCCTTCTCTGATCATATCTACTGTAAACTCCATTGCTACTGGGGAAGTATTTGATTTGGTGCTTGATGCCAAAGTATTAGATTCTCCTTTAAGTAATGTGAAAGTAAATTGGGATATCCAAGGCGCTGAAATTCAAAAAATATCCGAAATCACCGACGGAAATGGTAAAATCAAAGTCACTTTAATGGCTCAAGACTCTGACAATATTCTTGTTAAGGCAACTACAACTGAATTCGATCAAATATCAATATCAAAAGAAATCTCCGTGATAAAACCAGGAGAAACACTTCTGGCGATTCCAGATAATAAGAAAAATCCTCTAGAAGAAAACATAGGATTTATTTTGATTCCGGGATTAGTGATTGGAAGTGGAGTATTATTGAGAAAACGAAGTTTGTTTGAACCTTTGGCTGAAAAATTCCCTGTAATTGAAAGTGCTCTTGATAGAATCGATGAATTATTTGAGCGATTAGAAATATCAGATAGAATTGAAACAATCAAAGAAAAAATACCCATAATTAAAGAAAGATGATTTAATGGATTTTGTTTTAACTGCTAAGTGCATCTAAGAAATTTTCAGTGGATTTGTGAGAGGAAATGTTTTTGATGTTTTCTTTTAATGAATTTAAGACATCACCATATGCATCACCTAACAAATCTTTTAAAACACGTTTTAAAAATTCAGGATTCTCATAGCAATCTTCTAAGGATGAATTGTAATCTTTTTGAAGCATCGTTACTATTTTATCAAATTCTTCCAATCCTAATTCCAAAAATGTATTTTTTATTGCCAGGGTGACCATGGTTCTTTTCATTTCATCTAAAGAATCACCTGATGGAGTACACAGCTTGTGAGTTTTCCTTAAAATATCGTCTATATCTATTGGTTCTCGGATTATTTCTGAGGGTTTTAGTCTGTTTAATTCTATTTCTTTCCCTACACTTAGTTTGTCATATATGGCAATTATTTTTGCATCAGGATGATTATCGCGAATATGTTTAATTGCATAAATCCCATCATAAACGGGCATTAAAATATCTAAAAACAATACGTCGGGTTTTAATTT
>JAICHE010000354.1 GCA_025922755.1 Nitrososphaeraceae archaeon | reverse complement strand
AGAATCAGGTTCAGCTTTCATGTCAGGATTCAACGACCTGTACTACTCTTTCAGCCCACAGATAGCAGATTATGAGCGTGAAAATCCATACTTTAAGGAGGCAGTCAAGATTGCAATCACTCCGATGATTTCTAGTCTTTCAATTCTGAATCATGTGGATATGGAAATAGAAGCAGAAGTTTTAGGATATGGACTCTCTCTGATCCTGCTAAATATTGGAATGTATGTTGGAGTTCCAGTAATTGGAGTAATTGCAATTAGAAGATTCTAAACTTTTTGAAAAATGCTCAATTCATATTGAATCTTTTTTCATTTTTTACTATTGGTTAGAATTAACGAAATTGAAAACATGCCCTTCACGGTTAATCATATTGAATTTGACAATGAAATGCTATTCATAGAAACTGATGAAGTCTTTTGGATTAACGAGGAACAAGTTAGCAGATTTCTTGTTAGTCCTGTAGGGTTGAAGAAATTCTTTGCTGATCCTGAGCGTATGAAAGATGTCAATGAAAGAAAAAACAAGATTCGTACTAGGATTCAAAAAGTTCCATTTACAGAATTGGAAATTTCAATCAATCCTAGTTTTGAAGGTAAATCCCATTGGATTTTCAGTAGTTCCTAAACTCCTTAATACTATTGCAGATTTTCACAATAACCTTGTGATCTTTAAGCAGTATTTTAACAAATCATATGATTTATCGTAAACATGTAATCAAGAGAGGAAAAAAAGTCATACTGTTTCTTGAAACCAATAATCAAGAAATAACTGATTTTATAGGAAATGAAGATTAAATTAACAAAATCTTGCTTCTTCTCAAGATTTTGAATTTACCTGTTTCCCGTCCAATTCGTATCAAGTGTTCTGTTCAATCCCCTATCTTTTTGAGAGAAACTAAACAAATCATTTGGCTTTAGCGTGCCAAAGTTAAACCACTCGCCTTCGCAATGACGACACGCACGATCCTCTCTACATTTCTTTGATAAATTCATTGCAAGAAAGTAGCGTCCATCCGTCTTGAGTTCGTAAGGCAAGTAATATGATGTTGATTTTAACAATTTAACGGGAAGGTTATTTTGGAATCATTCTTTTGGAAGTAAACTAAACCTCAATACTCTTGTTATTATAGGAAAGAAATTCATGTAAATTATGTCACAAGACAGAAAAATGTACAAATGTACCTGTTCTGACTGCAAAAAAGAAACAGAGGTTCCTTTTGAACCAAAAGCAGACAGACCAGTATATTGTAAAGAATGTTACCAAAAATCACACCAAAAGTAGAAGATTTAGACTAGTTTCGTTTGATTAATTTTAAACTTGATTATTTTCAAATATTCTTTCTTTTTTTTATTTTGAAATTATTTTTTGGGAAGATATTATGTCAATTCAGTATATGTTGAACTCTGCCCACTTTACCGTTTTCCAATTCAACCTTAATTCCATGAGGGTGAAATTTGCTTGAAGTAAGAATTCTTCTCACTGTTCCTTCAGTCCCTTTCCCTGTTCGTTGATCTTGTTTT
>JAICHE010000353.1 GCA_025922755.1 Nitrososphaeraceae archaeon | reverse complement strand
CAATTGAGATAATCTCTGCAGTTTTTTCAGAAATATCTGAAATCTTTCCTTTGGAATAATCTACAATCAAACCAATCTTTGGTGTTGGAGTTATGGCGGTGTAATTTTTGTATGCATTGATTATTGCATTTACTATTTTGGTATCTGATCCTAAAGCAAGTCTAATTGAAACTTTGGTTCCATCTTTGTTATAGTTTGGTGTAGTCGATGCAACTGCAAATGCATTTGCAAGTTTTTGTTCAAGTTCTTCAATGTTCTTTGCATGCTTGCTAAACAATGAAACAATTCCATCAAGTACAATTTCTTGTGAAGCTTCTTTTGAAAGTAAGCTAATGATTACAGAAAGTGAAGACGTAATGTCATCAAGTGACTTTGATACAGGTACTCTTGATACATCAAGATTTTTTCCGCCAAGTACAATTCCATCTTCAATTAGCTCTTTAACATTTACAAAGATAGTGTCTGGTATCATTGACCAAATTCCTGGATTTGTGATGTGTAAATCTCCAGATAGATGAGAGTCTGCGACGTCTTTTGGAAGAATGTTTGTAAGTAAATGTTCAGCAAATACTCTCTGACCAGTATTAAAGAGTAAACCATCTGTTCCATTGCCTACATTGTCTAAGTTTGTGAGCATCTCTTGTACGTCATATACAGGCAAGCCTAGGCGTGCAAGCTTGTTGCGATATTCCTCATGGCCATGCTCTAAGAGTACAGAATTGACCATTTCTCGAATTAATGAACCTGTAAGATATGTGGTTTGATATTTGTAAATTCTATTTTCGACTTCTTCGGTAATTTTTTGAGCAAGTTCTAATGGAAGGCTTCCTTCTCTAACAAGTGATTGGATAATTTTATGGGAATTAAATTCTTCAATTGATTCATGAGATGTTCGGACATACATTTTTCCACTTTCAATAATTGATCTTTCTTCAATTTGTCTTGCCAAACTCAAAACAAGTTTTCCAAGATTTGTGATTGTGTATCTTCTTTCAGATTTGTTTAATGCAACAAGTGATTGTCTTAATAATTTTCTAAGATGGTATGCAAATTTTCCACTTTCTTTTTTTGATTTGAATCCTGCAAGGGATTTTAATTCAGAATAAGTTAACGGGCCTTTAGAATTTAAAATTCTTAAAATATCAATTCTGTTTGGACTTGCCATTACAGAAAAGATCATTCTAACTCGCTTCGATGTTGATTGTAGAATGCTGCCTTTCTTTGGTTCTTCTAGTTCCCCTTTCATATCCATAGTCATGACTAAAAAAAAGGACTAATTAAGACTTATGACTAGATCATTTTCTTATGATATTAGATCAAATTTTGAATTTTAGATCAAATTTTTAAAAAATAGATCATTTTTTGATCTGTTTAGATCATTTTTTGATCAGTTGAGATCATTTTTTTAAAAAATAGATCATTTTTTGATCTGTTTGGATCATTTTTCTTGGACATCAAGAGAAAATTCAGATGTTGATAATGTTTGCCCACATGAAGGGCATTTTCCACTGTAAGGGTTCATTACATCTTTTAGTGCTTT
>JAICHE010000352.1 GCA_025922755.1 Nitrososphaeraceae archaeon | reverse complement strand
TTACAGCAAAATTATGATTTTCTCCAATAGATTCCAAGAATTCTTTGATAGAAGTTATTACAACGGCTTTGTCAATGGTTTCATCATCTTCTATTGCAGATAAAACAAATTCATGATTTTTTAAAGTGGGAATTGCTGCAACTTGGTCTGAAACATAGACTAATAACTCATTTTTAATGGATTCGACATCTCTGCAATCAATCGTTATCATGAATTTTAATAAAATTATACATATTTTAGTTTAAGTTTGTTAGTTACAATATACTCTAATTTGGGCGTGATTTTCATAAAAAATTCAAGGGAATTTTATTTCTTGTTTCAATATTTGTAGCATATTGAAAAGTAAAAACATTTTCATTTTAAAATAAAAAATCTTTGAAAAATTTTATGAAGATTTACCAGGGTGGTTCCCCTTTCTTTTCACAATACAAATTGTAATCTCTACACAAGCTGCGAGCATTAATGATTTGCCAAATAAACAACGCAATACCTGCTATCCCCCCAATGATTAATGCACCAATCATTGGCCCCATTATTTGCATCATTACTTCTTCATCACTTAGATTAGATGGATCTTCTAGCACACTCAAAAATCCAATCGGAATAAAAACAATAACCCAAATGAACAAACCGCCAATCAGAATTATAATTCCTCTTTTGACTTTACCAACATAGATATGACCAATTCCCATCAATCCCATTAATCCTAATACAATTGAGAGAACAAGTGTGATGCCCTCGCTCTTGTAGTGTTTGAAAGATGTCGTAATTTTTTCTTGTTCTTCAATTTTTTCTCCCATCTTTTCGATTTTGTCTTCTGCTCTTCCTAATTCCTCTTTTAGCTTGTCAACTGATTCATCCTTGGAAGAGTCTTTAGATTCAGGATCAGACAATTGAATTAAACCTCCAAAATTCCATTTTCAATCAAGAACTGGATTCCTTTAACAAAGTCATCATCAGAGATTAGTCCCTGGGCCCACCAGTCTGCATTGTTTTTAATCCAAGAAGGAATTTCTTTAGAATCACCTCCACTTGCAGACTTTGCAGTCTCAGGGATAGTCATTATACCTTCTTTGATCATATACTGTATTCCAGATACAAAGTCCGAATCCCCAATCGCACCTTGAGCCCACCACTCGGCATTTCCTCTAACCCAATCAGGAATTTCTGTAGCTTTCATTTGATTTGTAATGGTAACTAGACCTGTAGGATTCGCATATTCAAAAAATACACTTGCCTGACCATTTGTAGTATCATGAACAACTACAAAATTATCGATTTGTTTTGTTCCTAGGGATACTGAATATGGTTCTTCAAGTACCCCTCCAAGATATACTTCTGTCATTCCCAATTCGCCAGATGGTCCTTTTTGATCAAAAGTAAGAGAATTGGTTTGTTCATCAAATGAGACATTTGATATGTCAGAATTGCTTGCAAACAAAACATCCAAGTTTTGTCCATCAACCATAATGGATTCTTTTGAGGCAGTCATATCAAGAGTGTTGGCATAAACAAAAGGATCTGAAATATCCAAAGTATTT
>JAICHE010000351.1 GCA_025922755.1 Nitrososphaeraceae archaeon | reverse complement strand
CACTTTTTTGAAAAAATGATTAAAGAAAAAGTTGCAGAATTGATAAATTACGCAGGTGAGCCAAGATATCTTTTGTATGGAACAGATTGGCCAATAAGCACCATGGATTCTTACCTTAATTTTGTAGCAAAACTTAGAATTAAAAAAGAATTTCGGGATTTGTTTATGTTTCAAAATGCCAAACAGTTGTTTAAAATTTCTTAATATCAAATTGTGAAGTTGATTTCGTTTCAATGGAAATCAAATCACTCACAGATTAATTACTGGATAATAATTAAGATAACAGAATGACAGGTGATAAGTTCAGCTGTTTTATCATCTTCTTCCCGGACGCAGGTCTGCCTTCACCATCATTCTAAAGACAGTTGATTCTAATTTTTAACAGAATGTTTTTTGTCCAATCCCATAGAAATTCCATCTCGTCGAATTTCTGCCATACCCTGAAAACCGGTTGAACCTTGTTTTTTTAATACTGCATGTATTGCACCATGAAAATAAGAATAAGGCTCTTTTGTGATAACCTCGTACCCTAAATCTGACAGGTATGCAATTACACGGTCATCAAACCGCTCCCCCTCAATGGAAATTATCCCATCTACCGCACAATGAATTCTTGGTCTTTCCATTGCTTCATTTGGGCTCAACTCCAAATCAATAAGTGATGAAATAAACTGAGCCGTAACTGTTGGAATTCTATCACTTCCCGGAGTGCCCAGAGTCAACCAAGGTTTCTTGTTTCTAAATAATATGGTAGGGGCCACCGATGTCCAAGGGCTAGAATTTGGTCGGAGATAATGAGGGTAATTGATATTCTTGTATTCGAAAGCACCCATATAGGAATTATACAAAAATCCAAGACCCTCTGCAGCAACCTTTGCTCCATAAACTAATTCAATAGACTGAGTTATCCCGATGGCATTTCCTTCTGAATCCATAACTGAAAAATGCGTTGTGTCTTGATCATGAAATTTTATTTTACTATCGATATTAAGGTTAATTCCCTCAATTATTGATTTAGATAAATTGTCTACGAATTTTTGATCTTTTAAGAGTTTATCATCGAGTTGTTTGTATGTGGCAATATCATATGGCCGTTGAGTTCTAAATGCAAGTGATCTTCTGAATGTTTCTACAAGGTAATGATAAAACTCGGGATCATTTTTTTTAATTGCCTTTACAGGAATTTTTTCCAATAGTTTCAATATTAGTAGTAAAATTCGACCAACTGCTGGAGGAGGAAAAGTTTGGACAGTAATATTTCTATATTTACCAACAAGTGGTTCTCTTTCAATGATTTTAGGAATCATAACCATGTCATCTTCTTGAAGTAATCCTTTGTTTTTTTTCATATCTGCATCAATTAATTTTGGAATTTTTCCAAAGTAAAAAGACCGATATCCATTGTTAGCCAGATATGATAATAGTTCTGCCAAATCTTCTTGTACAAAACGATCCTTTGGATTGTAGGGAATCTCCCCATCTTTTAGAAAATATTTTGCTCCAGACCGTGATTCTATTTTTTTAAAGTTTTCAAGTTCATGTGTTTGT
>JAICHE010000350.1 GCA_025922755.1 Nitrososphaeraceae archaeon | reverse complement strand
TGATGATTGTTTGGCTCGATCTGATTGTATTCATCTTGCATTTCACATAGTTCCAGGTTTTTCCATTCTCTTTCTAGTTTTGTGGGGTTTTTCATTGGCATGATCATTTATTACAAAATAAACAATTAAGGGAGATGGATACTTGTGTCAAGAAGACATACAAATGTGTCGATACTTTTTAAATTATCTGATGGAAAATCAGATCATAAAAACTTTGTAAAGTTTTTGAGAATTTTTAGTTTTGTAAAGTACATTAATTTCTGAAAATGCATGGCCTTGATCAGCAATATTAAAACAAAGAGCCCTTTAGAATTTTGAAAAAATAATCAAACATAATCTATGATCTAATTCATGAATGATAAAATAAATCCAAGTATGTAGTAAGAGAAAAGATAACAGATAAGAAAAACGAGGAACAGAAAAAACAACAAAAAATGAGAGCAAAAATGTCCATATAGGATAGAAGAAGTGGAGAAATTATTAAAACGAAAGGAAAGGTTTTCAAAGCAAGGTTAAACCACGACACCGAGAGCACAAAAGAAAACTTCTACGGTAAAAAAAATCCCGTTATTAAAAGATCATTCTAAGACAAGCTCTAACTAATACTATTTGCTGGAATTTAGTTTGTAAGATATTTTCTAAATTCATCTTATGCAATTTCTGAATTGTTTCACTCAATTGCAGACAATTTCTCCTGATTATCAGTGTCTAAATCATAATTTATCCAAAACCGAATGAAAATTCACCTGTTTTTTCATTATTTTTCTATTGATTGCCCTAACAGGTTTGTGTTTCTAAAGTACGATGGACTACCTAACTATATTTTAACAAAAGAAGAAAACACGATCATCTTTGCAGAAAGAATTTCAAAGAACTATTTAAACAATGCATACATATTTGTACATCTTCTCGACACAAGTATCCCTCTCTCTTAACTAATTGTTTTACCCATAGATGAGTATGATAAAGAGAGACCACAAAACTAGAAAGAGAGTGGTAAAAACTAGAATCGGCGAAATGCAAGAGGATTACCGATCCTTTTAATTGAATTTGAATAAAAGTGGGAATAACTTTGAACCCAGCATTAAAACTTTAACTCGTATATTGCAATTTGTAAAAGAACAAGGTCCATCTCCAAAGACCAAACTTTCACGTAAAACAAATCTAAATTATACTCGACTTGCAAATCATGTTGTTTGGCTAGAGAAAAAAGGGTTCGTGGAATCAGTTATTCAAGAAACTAAAATTAATATCAAATTGACTGGACAAGGTAAAGAGTTTGCAAAAATGATTTCAAATGATTGAAAGCAAATCAGTTTACAAAACTTACTAATGTATGAGTAATTCGTATATAGCTTAAACGGGTTCAATGGTCAGTTTGTTGCAGTAAATGTTAACAATTGAAAACTAGCTTAATGTGTGTAATTTTAGGAGTTGTTATTGGAGCATCAATGACACTAATTGTGGCCATGTGGATGATTGACTACCTTTAATGAATGTTCATCCCATTGCTATCTTGGTCATTCCTTTTGCAACAAAAATTTTTATT
>JAICHE010000349.1 GCA_025922755.1 Nitrososphaeraceae archaeon | reverse complement strand
CTAATCAATGAAAATGTCGATGTGGCATTTGGTTCAGACATTGCTGCCCAAAAATATCTTGATCCTGAAGATCAAGTCAAAATCCGACCAGTGACTACAATAGGCCCAGTACCATCACATGTGTTTATGGTCAGTCCTGACATGTCAGAGTCAACCAAAGACGCCCTTGTTAGTGCCCTAATTGAGCTCAATTATGACGAGAATAATGAAATTCTGCAAAACCTGTATGGTGCCGAAGCACTTGTTCCAACTACAACTACTATGCATATAGGAGAATTTGGAACATTTATCGATGCATTAACAGGCCTTGATCAAAAAATCTTAGACCACTATAACAAGAGCAAATAAAAACGGTTAATCTGAAAATGAAACTAATCCAGATGACCAAACCATCTTCTTTTTCTACAATTTCAACAGCAAAAATTATTCAAATGAATGATGTTTGGACTTCATATGATTCTAAAAACTATACTCTAAAAGGAATCAATCTTTCAATTGATAGGGGTACAAACTACGCGATTGTAGGAAAATCAGGTTCAGGAAAGTCAACCCTGCTAAAATTAATGAACGGGATGATGACTCCTAGCAAAGGAATTGTTAAAGTAGATTATCAAACTCCTGATATGAATAATAAAAAATTCAAAATAATGATGAATAAAATTGGTTATATCCCACAAAGCTTGGGCCTTGTCAAAAACATCACAGTTTTAGAAAATGTCTTGGTAGGTGCCTTGCCAAGACTTGGAAAAATCCAATCTTTTTTCAAAATGTTTCCTGAAGAAGAATTAGAGGAGGCAAAAAAAATTTTAAAACTTGTAGGATTATCTGATAAAGAAGAAAGAAAAGCCTACATGCTTAGTGGGGGTGAAAAGCGAAGAGTTGCTATTGCTAGAGCCTTTATGCAAAAACCAACAATTCTACTTGCAGATGAAATTGTGTCCGAACTTGATCACGTCACTGCAAGAGAAATAATGAATTTGATTGCAGATGCACAAAAAAGAATGAATCTTACAGCAATAATGGTCCATCATGATATGCAATTAGCTTTAGAATATGCAAATAGAGTAGCGGTAATAAAAAACGGAGAAAAAATTTTAGAGATTGGAGTGGAAGGTGACAAAATAGTAGACTTTCAGACAGGAGACCTTTCTACTCAAGAGATAATGGAGATGTATCCAGATGAATCAAAAAAATAATCTAATTATTGGAATAATAATTGCTTTTTTGGTAGCCGCATCAATTAATGTTGATGCCAATCCTATAGAATTTTTTGAAGGACTTCCAAATCTTGCCATTGTTGCCGAAGAGATGACTGAGGTAGAACCAAAACTCTTTGAGACGGCATTTTGGTCCATGTTTGAAACTATTCAGATGGCCTTTATTGGAACTGTAGTAGGAGTAGCAATTTCTTTGCCCCTAAGTATGCTTGCGGCACGTAATCTAAACAGCAAGTATGTTTATGGTCCTGTGAGGGCACTTCTTGCAGCAATTAGGACATTCCCCTCCATCTTGTGGGCTATTTTGTTTGTAATCATGGTAGGTTTGGGACCCTTTG
>JAICHE010000348.1 GCA_025922755.1 Nitrososphaeraceae archaeon | reverse complement strand
TGATACACCTGCAAATGTATTAGTGCCATTGATTCGATATTCAAAATGTATCTTGGTTTCAAAAAAATCAAAAATTGTGGGAATCATCACTGCATCGGACACATTGAAAATGATGGAATAAAATTATTCTTTTGGATGAGAGCAAAGTTCTGCAAGTACTCCGTGCAATGACTTTGGATGAATAAAAGTTACTTTGGTTCCAGCTGAGCCTGGTCTGACCTTTCCAAGAAATTGAACACCGCACCCTTCCATTCTGGATACCTCTCCATCAATGTTATCGGTCTCTAAAGCCATGTGGTGAAGTCCTTGACCTTTTTTCTCTAGAAATTTCTTTATGGGGCTTGATTCGCTAGTTGGCTGCATTAATTCTATTCTCCCATTTTCCAGATGAAGTATGGCAACTTTCACTCCTTCTGATTCAACGGTCTCAAATTCAATATCGTCAATTCCCAAAGCTTTTTGATATGTCTTGGCTGACTCTTCTACATTATTTACGGCAATTGCAATATGATCAATTTTCATAAGTTTCTATTATACTGAAATTTTAAATCTTTTATTTTTTTTCTATTTTTTAATAATTTGGGATCTGATCTCTTAAAATTTCATTCTAAACCAATTAGACGTTTAGTTAATATACGATTACAAAAGAGGAATGGGGTGCAAGGAAAAGTTTTCATGATCCTAACTTTAGGTCTGGCAGGTCTTTTGGCAATGGGATCTATTAGCTTTGGTTTTGCACAAACAATCGAAACTGTCGATGTTGTTGAAAATAAACTCGTCACTTTACTTGGAGAGGGATACGATCCAGATGGTAACGAGCTTACATTTTTGTGGGAACAAATTGACGGAGAACCAGTCAAATTGTCCTCATATACTGTACCAATGCCAACCTTCATGGCCCCTGAAGTTGAAAATGGCTTTATCAAGGCATTATCCTTCCGTGTTACTGTAACTGACCCCTTAGGTGCTTCAGACTCTGATGTTGTTGAAATTATTGTTAATCCTGTTAATCATATTCCAAAAGTTGATGCAGGTCCAGATAAAATTATTTTTCCATCAATTAATGCAATTACTCTAGTTGGAAGCGCAGTTGATGATGATGGGGATGCTTTAACTTACAAATGGACTCAAACTGGAGGTCCTGAAATTAAATTAAAAGACACCAACTTGAGATATCTTACTATTATTTCACCTGACGTTGATTTTGCTCAATTTGACCCTATGACATTTGAGCTAACCGTTGATGATGGTTTTGGAGGAATTGGAAAGGATTCCGCAAGTGTATATCCATTCCACACTCTTGCAGGTAACAGAAATATCTCTATTGATGCAGGACCACTTCAAACAGTTCGTGAAGGTGAAAGAGTAACAATGGTTGTTACAGGTGAAACCGCAAATGGTAAACCTATAAGATATTCTTGGGCTCAATTACTTGGACCAGGAGTATCCCTTGACAGTTATGTTGGGGATGAAGTTCATTTCATAGCTCCTGATTTAGCTGATGAACGCCCTGAATTACTATCTTTTCAGGTAACTGGTTACTCTGAAGGAAATGGATGGGC
>JAICHE010000347.1 GCA_025922755.1 Nitrososphaeraceae archaeon | reverse complement strand
AGATCATCTCTTTTTGTACCAATTTGTTCAGAATTTTCTCGATTTTAGCAATCTCGATATCAAATCGAATATGTATGTGTCTTGAGGCTGTTGTCTCTCCTTTATCGTGTCTATTTTTAATAAATTCATACATCTGAGATTCTATTTCTTCGGACATTCTATTTCTCCGAATCTGGGACTTTTACCTCTGGATAAAATTCAGTATTTCTGTTTTCTTCTAGAGCATTTTTTACATTTGTTATGGTTACTACTGCAACGCTTTTGTATTTTTCAAATTTGTCCATTGAATTTACAATTGATTGAGGGTGCCATGGAAGAATCATTTTCTCTATCTTTGCTGCTATGCTTTGTTGATTTGGATTTAAGTTATGTGCAAACTTGTTTCTAATCTCATTCATCATCTTACCGTTCATGTATAGCACATCTGAGAGAAATCCATTTCCATGAAGAATTCTTAATTTTAAATCAGTTGAAAAGTATGGCACATCTAAAAGATGCTCTTGGAGAGAAAATTTTTCATCGATTACCAAATCTAAAAAGTGCTCCAAATAAAGATGTGCGGTGATAAACAAATTTAGCTCTTTTTCAGCAGTTAAAACTTGTTTTATCATGTCGTCAGTCAGGTCTGCAATCTCATTCATTTTTTATTCCTTGCTAGAATTACTATATTTAGAATTCAAAATTTTGTCTGACTCTTCAGTGATTTTGTGAAAGTTGCTATCTTTTGCTCGATTTTATTTTGCGGTGTTTTTTCAATTAGTTTCAAAAAAGCACTTCCCACAATTACTGCATCTGCACCAGCTGACATATACTTTTTAACATCTGCAGGGGTGGATACTCCAAATCCTACTCCTACTGGAACTTTTCCTTTTGTTTGATTTTTTACATCTTTGATTGCTTTGAGAGTATAATTTTTAATTCCTGTTTTGACTCCAGTTGTTCCATAAACTGCCACTAGATACAAGAATCCTGATGTCGCATCTGAAATTTTTTTAATCCGCTCTTTTGAGGTATTTGGTGAAACCAAAAATATCGTATCAGTTTTTCCTTTTGCTGCATTTAGATACTCTTTTGATTCTTCAATTGACATATCTGGAAGGATAAAACCATCAATTCCGGCTTTTTTAGCCTCAGATATGAACTGAGAATAGCCTTTGTTATACAAAATATTCGTGTAGGTCATTAGAACAAGAGGGGTGTTTGTAATCTTTCTGATTTTTTTTACAAGATCAAAGAATCTTCCAATCTTTGTTCCTTTTTCCAAAGATATCGTACTTGCATTTTGAATCACCGGACCATCAGCTAGAGGATCTGAGAAAGGAAATCCCAACTCTATGATGTCTGCACCTCCCTTCACTAGTCCTCTCACAGCAGACAGTGTTGCCTTTTCGTTTGGGAATCCGGCCATGATATATGAAATCAATGCCTTTTCATTTTTGGCATCTAACTCTGAAAATTTTTCTCTAATCCTTGACATTTTTATTCAAATAATTTTGTACTTCTTCAACGTCTTTGTCACCTCTTCCTGAAAGTGTAACTACAATTGATTCAGACTTTTTATGTTT
>JAICHE010000346.1 GCA_025922755.1 Nitrososphaeraceae archaeon | reverse complement strand
TCAGTGAGTTTTCCCCACCACTGACCCCCTCTATCGCCATTTAGTTTTAGATTCCTTTTGATGTTGGTAAAAGCTCCAATTTTGTCGAGGGTATTTTGTCTGATGTTCATTTTCATTGTTCCGACTCGTTTTTTCTCAAACTCGTAAACCACTCTTCCCTTGGGGTCAAGCTTTGTTTCCTTGTGGATGATGGTCTCATCTCCCTGTTTGGCAAATTCCCCTCGAGTGAATTGAGTCTATAGAAGATCGAATCATTTTTGGGAATCCGTAAAATTTCAATACATTTTATTGTTAAATTTGGTTCCGAGGATGGATTTCTTATGTTAAAAATTGATTAATTATTGGGACAAAATGGGTGGGCATCAAACTAATTTAACAAAACTCGCCCCCGGCAGGATTTTTTATTCTTTGTTAGGGCATTAAACCAAATCATTGATGTCGCAATTGGGTTTGAAAACACAGTCACCCTGTAAGAGAATTGAAAATTGCTTTGAGAAAATCATACTTAATGTTCTAGTTCATTAGAACAACCTAAAGAACAAACATCATCTCCCCAATGTTCAAAATTTTTTCCACAAACGATACATGTTCTCAAAGTAGTAATTATATCATTTTTTAATTATTAAATTTTTTGCAGATTAATTTGCTGTAAATAAAATTTTTTTGTCTATCCTATTCCAGGTGGTACTGAGGCCGGTCTTCCAGATGCATCTTCGTAGAATTTTTTAGTTTGTTCTATTAATTTTTCATTTTCTTTGCTTATTTTCTCTAATTTCTCTTCAAATTTCTCAGTATCGACTTTGACATTGATAACATCTGCCAGAGTTTGTATGGATCTAACAATTGCGTCATCATCAGGCATCATCATTCGACAGGTAGTATACAAAACAATAGAAGGAAATTCAGAGTTTTTTAATGCTGAAATTATACTGGCATCAGCACCAAGGATTGTGGCACTAGGAACAATTTGTAAATTATATTTGCTTAAAAGATTTTTCGAGAATTCGTTTACAGTAAGACCGTACGTCAAAGGCTCTTTTTTGTAATTTGCTCCTACTTCCAATCCGCGTGGAATCATTATTTTAGCGATACCATTATTTTTTGCAAATTCTATTGATTTTATTACAAGTTCATATGCCGAAATTGGATTTAAAGGAAATCCAACTAAAATTGCATATGTGTTGTCTTTGTTGTATATACGATTTGGCCCATAGATTTTCCCATCTTTAATTAAGTAAGATGGAGAAATTTTTGTAAATTCTAATTCCCCAATATCCTTCATTTTCAATTGGTTTACAAGATAAGAGGCTGCAAAAGCTCCTACCAGCCCTACACTAGGAAATGCAACAATTAACAATTTTTCATTTTTAATTTCTTGAGAACTCATTGCATGTTATGAATAAAAATCAAAATAAAGAATGTTGTCTTGATTCTCATGCACAGGATGGGCTCAAATTTGTGAAAATTTGGTTAGAGTTTGGTTAACGTGTTCTTACTCTTAATTGTGATAATTAGAAAAACCAGGTGATTATTGCTAAAACTAATCCTAAACCAATGTAGAATACTATGGTACCAGTCAGAT
>JAICHE010000345.1 GCA_025922755.1 Nitrososphaeraceae archaeon | reverse complement strand
CCTCTTGGTGTTGACCAAGATCCTCATTTTAGAATTACAAGAGACATTGCACCGAAAATAGGTAAACCAAAGCCAGCTCTAATTCATAACATTATGATTCCGGCATTAGAGGGACCTGGAGGAAAAATGTCAGCATCGAGTGAGAATGGCACTGTATACACGACTGATACTCCAAATGTGGTGAAAAAGAAGATTAACAAATATGCGTTCTCAGGCGGTCAACCCGATATTGAACAACACCGAAAAATTGGGGGCAATCCCGACATCGATGTTTCGTATCAATATCTAAGAATATTTTTTGAGCCAGACGATAACAAGCTAAAATCAATTTATGAAGATTACAAATCAGGAAAGATGCTTACTGGTGAATTAAAGGCAATACTAATTGAAAAAATAAATGCATTTCTTGAAGTACATCAGGAAAAGAGAGAAAAAGCAAAAGACCAGATCAATGAATTTCTGTATGAAAACAAATGAAAATTAGAGTAAGTTGTGAAGACAAATATGAATCACAAAAATTAGCTAGTCTTATTTTTATCAAAGATTCTAACGAAACTTTTGTTACGAGAATTCTAAACATTATCGAAAACGAGATCGTGTTAGAACTAAAAGACAAGTCTGCTCACAGTGTGTTACTAAAAGACAGTAATCAAGGAGTTATTTTTGCCGACTTTATTCAATCAGTAGTAGAAAAAGAACACAAAATTACTTCAATTGGAATTTTTGGAGAAGAAGTTGAAATTAGCAAGTCAGAAATCTAATCTGTTTTTTACCAATTATTAAATTAAAAATAATCATCGGAAATAACAAAAAAATGGTTATCTAAAACCTATAGGCCAAATGCTGCATAAAAAGCAACTACGCCAACAATTACTATTAGACTAATTCCTAAAGCCTTAGCGTCACTATTCATGATTTTAGTTCAAAATTATTATAATTAAAGTGTTAATAAATTCTCACGATTGATTTCTAAGATTATCTAGGAAATCGTTTCTTTTTTTTCTTGATATTCTTGGCCTTTGTTTCAGATGTGGAAATGGGTTTTTGAATAGCATTACAGTTCAAGCATAGAATTTTTAGATCCTCTTTTGCCAAGGATGGGTCAGAGATGTACTTTCCCCAAGAAGATGCAAATCCTCCTCTCTGGATGCTATCAAAGTCATCATCGGCGATATTTTTGAATCCTAATGCTTTTTCGTCTTTGAAGCCACAACTGGAACAAACTTTACCTCCTAAGATTTCAAATAATTTTTCTTTTAGTGTGTTGTAGAATTTGTCAGAGCCTCCAGAGTAGAAGCTTTCCATTTTTTTGAGAGATTTGATTTTTTTTGGTCGCTCCCTGAAACTTTCTCGAGGTTTGTGTTCACGTTCCTCCCCTGACCAATCATCTTCTTCATACTCTTCTTCTTTTAGCTTTATTTTGCTAAAACACTTACTGCAGTATACTGGTCTGTCAAATTTTGGTTTGAAAGGAAGATCACAATCATCACCACAATTACCACATTGAGCAGAAAATCGTTCTGAACCTCTGTCATCTCTGGAATATCTTGAACCTCTGTCATCTCTGGAATATCTTGAACCTCTGTCATTTTCTGAATCT
>JAICHE010000344.1 GCA_025922755.1 Nitrososphaeraceae archaeon | reverse complement strand
AACATTGAATCAGATGAATTTGGAACCTGTTTTGAGTATTCAGAAGATAGAGAGCCAATACCAATAGACTGCTCTTCAAAAATATTTGACCAAAGTATTTTCTTTGGAATCGTAATAGCAATAATTGCTGCAGGAATAGTCGCTTTGGTTAAGGGAGTTCGAGGTGATTGGGATAGCAAAGTAAAGCCTGAAGACATGGTCGGTCCCAGTAGAGACAATAGAATGGATGGAAATGACTCTGGCTAGCCACTAAAAACCTCTAAGCTTTTTTAGAAAATTGTTTTTGTTTTCTCTTATCTGCAGAATCATCTTCTAATCTTTGAAAATAAACTTCCTCATATGGCATTTCTAGGAAATACTTGCAAAATTTACATTTAAGCTTAAACAGTAATTTGTGCCTAAATTAGTCTCACACTTGCATTCAGTTTTAATTTTTTTCTACGATTTGTTTTAGGTTCTCAAACAGTTGGTTGATTTCCTTCATTCGTTCATCAAATTGAGCATCAGTTAACGTATCTGGTTTTACTATTGTAATAATCACTTCAGACTCGTTTCCGCTGGGTACTACCCGCATTGGGACATCCCACAAGTTTTCTTCGTCCTGGTACAAATGATCCAAAATTCCAAATGTCTTGTTGTGCTTGAATTTTAAATTTGCATTTCCTCTTGGCGTTGAAAAGGACCATGAACCATCTCCATTTTGTTTAGCATCTGGCATTATTTTTGGAGGAGCGTTAAGGATCGCATCAAAAACCTCTCCTGTTTTTCGGCTGACAGACATTGTAATGGTTCGAGATCTAACCATAAAGCGTATAGAAATTGATGGTTAAAAAGAGTGTTGTAGGAATTATAAGTCATCACTGAAACAAACAGGAATTAAACAAATTTGTTCGGTTTTAAGATCGTTGCAATAACCTCATATAATATGAATTAATTTAAGCAATGTGTTTAAATTTAGAATAATCACATTTTTTGTTTTCATGGGAATTTATTCACTCTCATTTCAAATTGGTGCTATCTCTGAAGTTAGTCCACAAGAGGCAAATGATTTTGTTCAAGATTTTCTCTCATATACACAAGATATTGACGGTCTTGGAATTTTCCTAAATAATATTTCTGCATCATTGCCAATGTTTGTTCCAGGTTTAGGAGTAGGTCTTGGAATTTATTCTGGATGGTCTACAGGTTTTGGTTTTGCTGCAATCGCAACAATGGCACCTGGATTGGCACATATTGAACCCCTGTCAATTTTATATAATTCTCCTTATGGAGCAATGGAGTTAGTAGCATATTCCATTGCCATGTCACGTAGTTTTCTTGTAGTTTTGTCATTAGTGAAAAAACAAAATCCAAAATCCCTAATCAAACCAAGTGTTATTGAAATTGGAATAGCCGTAGGATTACTTGCTATTGCAGGATATTTGGAGGAATATTTGATTCAATTATCTCAAGGACCTCCAATGTAGAAAAGCAAATTCAAAAGTTGGAATAACTAAAAATACTTAAATCTATTTCGTGTTATTCTTTTGGTTTTTCGTTTGATTTTTGAGGAGGATTCACATATACTTGATAAATATAATACCAAGGATCCATATTGATATTTT
>JAICHE010000343.1 GCA_025922755.1 Nitrososphaeraceae archaeon | reverse complement strand
TTGTTTCGTCTTCAAAGAATCTCATCAAACCTCCGCTTGATGCTGGCAAAGGGGCTGATTTTTTACTACTACTCATGGTTAATTCTCAAGACCTTGATTTTGACATAAAAACTTTATTGTTATTTTTTGATCTTATCTATTGCATCGATGACTGAGTTTAGTGATTTTAAAATGGCCTGCTGCTTCTCATGATCGATTTCATGCTCAAGTTCTTTTGATAAATCTTGTAGTTTTTTCTCAAGTATCTCAAGGAGGCTAGTTTTTTGTTCTTTGTTGTTTTGCTGAGGAATGTTTCTTTTTTCTGGTTCTCTCCCGCAAGAAACACAGAGCGCATGTCCTTCCTTCATGACTCTTACTCCCGAACAATATGGACAAGGCTCTTTCAACATGGTAGCTCCCTGTAATAACATCTCCACTGCTCTCTTGGTAAGATCCTTTGACATATTTTTCATTAAATTCCCTGTTTAAAAAATCTCATTATTGTGCATTTCAAAATTTTTCTAAGAAGGCTTAATAGTGCGTTAAAGGAAGATTTTTCGAACGAATGGCGGTAATCTGTAATATCTGTGGCCTTCCTGAAGATCTTTGTGCATGTGGCGAATTAGCAAAAGACAGTACCAAAATAATCATTCGATTAGAAACTAGACGTTTTAAGAAAAAAGGCACAATGATAGAAGGACTGGACTCAAAATTAAACAACCTTGAAAATGTTGCCAAGGAATTAAAAAACAAATACGCCTGTGGTGGAACTGCCAAAGATGGTTACATCTTTTTGCAAGGAGATCATAGAGACACAATTAAGGAGACTTTGATAAGCCTTGGATTTCCTGAGGCAAGCATTGAACTCCACTAGATAAATTGGAAAATTCAAACAAAATTCTCCAAGCAATTGGAATTCCGCACTCTGCATTGCTTTCTGTAATTTTTGGGATGATGATTTTATCATTTCCTATTGGGACTTTTGTGATTTTTCATACTGAGGTAGGTGATGACATTAATTTTGAATATCCTCTAAATGAATTTGAAATATTTGTTGCAGGGATTGGAATATCAATTCCTGTAGATGTGGAGGTTGGTGATGCATTTATTGTTCTTTGGATTGTATATGTTGTATTATTTACAATAGCGTTACTTGGGCCAAAAGACGGGTTTCTTAAAACAATGTCTTCACTGTTATCACACGGAAAATTAAAGACTAAATCCAACTACCTTGTTGCAGTTACAAAATGGTTTTCCATTTTGATTTTAGTTTCAGCAATAATCAACTTTGTTCAAGAACTCTTTGGAATTTCCACGGTCCCTCCGGTTGCTGGAAATAACTTGATACAGTTTTTTTATGTTACACTTGCCCCTCTAACCGAAGAAATTGGTTTTAGAGTTCTTTTGATTGGTTTGCCTCTATTTGCAATTTATTCACACAAGTCTTCATTAAAACATTTTTTCAAATCATTATGGTCTCCTTCTGATAATTTGCATGTTTATGATCCAAAGAAGGTGATAATTTTGATTGTTGTAGTGGCTGTATTTTTTGGTTTGTCTCATATAATATCTGGTGAACCTTGGAGTGATGGAAAGCTTGCGCAAGCTACTGCAAGTGGAATAATTTTAGGATGG
>JAICHE010000342.1 GCA_025922755.1 Nitrososphaeraceae archaeon | reverse complement strand
CCTGAAACTTTTAGAAAAATATCTTCTGAGATTAACCAAAAAATAAATACAGAGAATCTCTCATGGAACGAAAATTGTATTGCGTTTTACTATGTGTCCAAACTTGCTCAAAGTCTTGACATTGATACTGTTGTTACTGCAAACGGAATTGACGAGTTGTTTTGTGGATATAATGCCTATAGAGATGTGTTTTCAGAGGGTGAATCCAAGATACTAGAGTTGATGGATTCAAAACTGGAAAATGAACTACTAATGATGAAGGCAGTAAATCTAATTTCCTCTGAATTTGGAGTTAAGATAATCCAGCCACTTTTGTCTCCAGAATTTATTGAGTTTGCAAAGACTATTCCAATAACAGAAAAGATTTTGGATTCAGAAGACCTCATGAGAAAGCATGCAATACGAAGACTTGCAAAAGATGTACAAGTTCCAGAAATCTCTTACAATAAAAGAAAAAAAGCACTACAATATGGAACCAAAATCCACAGAAAGCTACTAAAAACTAGATAATTTTCTTGCAGTTCTTTGTAACTGACTTGTTAACATTGCCAATGATGATACTTGATGCGCCAAGATGTTTATCGGGTGAGAATATGGAGTCTATCTCTTTTTCTGAGAGATTAGTTGTGAATGCCTTGTCTGCCTTTATTGCATCAATATACTGCATATCCTTGTCTTTTGCCTCAAAAGCCACACGTTGAACGTCTCTGTAAGCAACAAATCTTGGGATTCCTTTTTTGATTAATGCCTCCAAGACAAACTCTGCAAATATCTGACCCTTTGTAATGTACAGATTCTCTACAACTCTTTTCTCATTTACTATTAGATTTGACACGATTCTAGTCATGGTTTCAAGCATTTCATCTACTAATATTGATGAAGTTGGAAGGATAAATCTCTCATTTGCTGAATTTGACAAGTCTCTCTCATGCCACAATGGGATGTTCTCAAATGACACTCCAACTTGACTTCTTAATAATTTTGATAATGATGATACCCGTTCGCTTTTGATTGGATTTCTTTTTACTGGGACTGCGCTACTTCCCATCTGGCCTTTTTTAAATTGCTCAGCTACTTCTCCTATCTCTGTTCTCTGAAGGTTTCTAATCTCTATTGCAATTTTTTCTAGTGTTGCACCAATCAATGCCAATTCAAAAATGTACTCTGCATATCTTTCTCTTGGAATTACCTGAGTTGTAACCTCAGCTGGAAATAATCCAAGTCTTTTTGCAACTCTTTTTTGTACCTCAACTGACTTTGCGCCCATCAAGGAACCGGTTCCTACAACTCCTAGAGTTTTACAAATCAATATTCTCTTCTTTAATTCTTCAATTCGTTCCACATGTTTTGACATTTCAGCTGCCCAATTGGCAAACTTTAATCCAAAAGATATGATGCTTGCATGCTGTCCATGTGTTCTGCCAACGGCTGGTATGTTTTTGTACTGGACAGCCTTTTTTGCCAAGATTAATGCCATCTTGGCAACTTTGGGTTCAATAATCTTCAATGCATCTCGCATTTGCATTGAATTACTAGTGTCCACTAAATCGTTACTTGTTAAACCATAATGAATCCAGGGTCTGACTTCTTTTGTGCATTTTTCACTGAGAGATT
>JAICHE010000341.1 GCA_025922755.1 Nitrososphaeraceae archaeon | reverse complement strand
GTTGTAGGCTTTGCCAAGCTGATGTAATTTTCTCCGTTTTTTTCATAAATTGCAATAGTACATGGAAGAAGCAAGCCAAGATCAGGATCAGAATCCAACGCTTGTTTTGCTGCTTGTGGATTACAAATTTCCAATAACTTGTATTCACTATCAAATGGAACTCCTTTCTTTGCAAAGATTTCCTTAAAATCCAAGATTCCAAGAACACCAAATTTTATTTCTGAAAGATTTGATTTGAGTTCTACAATAACATCATCTATGTTTTTTTTGGTTTTCACAGAATAACTGAAACTGGCCATTCCTATTCTTAACTACAAGTCAGTCATAAAGGGTTCTACTGCTGAGGTCAGTACCATATTTTTGAATTTTTTTAGAGTAAAAATAAGAGAGATGATTACTTGAATTCATCAAGTAGTTCTTCGTCTTTTTTGAAGATCCATGTAAGACCAACCATATCTAATGCAGTTATTCTAGATGAAACTGGGTTTTCAGCCTCATGTTTAATCAGGGAAACGTTGTCTGGAATGGATTCATGTTTGTATTGAATTATTGTTGACATGATATAATGACACAAAATTTGCTTAAAACGTTAACGAACAAATCATTCTTTTGAGATTATTTTTTACCTCTGGACCTTGTTCTAAGCAAGGCACTACAGCAGGGGCAACGAAATCCAGAAACGGTCATAAAAATACTACACAGTGTGCATCTCTTTTGTCCAAATCCATATTTGGAACCGTTTGGGAGTTTTTCTCCCTTTAACCCATCACAGACACCTTTACAGACATAAACCATTATGATCTGATACCCTCAAAGGATTTGTGACAGCAAGGACAGGTAGAGTACCTTGATATCAATTCAAGGTCGCATACATTACAATACTTTCTAAAGGTGGCATTTCCTTGAGTTCTAAATTCGGCGTTTGCGTCATAATATCCACAAACGCTCCTGCAAGAATTCTCACTCATCAGAGTTCTCCACATCAAAAAAAGAACCGCAATCTTTGCAAAAGATACCATGATTTTGTATTTTTACGGCTAAATTACCACAATCAACACAAATTCGGATTGCATTGTTTACGGTTTTCTTGTTTGATTCAAATTGTTTATCCTGAAATGTTTGTGTTTGCATATAGTTATTAGGAATGCTTCCTAATTAAGTGTTATTACTAATTAGGAATTATTCTTAATAAGGAATAGATATTAAATAGTAGATCATGTCAATTAACATATGCAGCAGATAGAGCAGATCGTCGCATCATTAAGAGATGAGGGATTTAGAATAACACCCCAGAGAATGGCAATAGTAGATTATCTGATAAAAACAGAGGATCATCCAAGTGCAGATCTTATACACAAGGTTGTAAGGAAAAGATATCCAATGGTTAGTCTATCTACCGTGTATAAAACACTGGATTTGCTCAGAGAGAAAAAACTTGTTAATGAAATAGAAGTAGAAGGAGAGGCAAGATTTGATGCTCATACAGATGAACATATCAATCTAGTCTGTATGAAATGTGGCAAAATAGATGATGTGGATGAAGAATCTCTAAAAGAGATTCAGGTAAAGGCATCTAAAAAATCAAAATATCTAATTTTGAAAAGCAATTTTGAACTC
>JAICHE010000340.1 GCA_025922755.1 Nitrososphaeraceae archaeon | reverse complement strand
CCTCTTTTCATTCTAAGGAATGGACGGTGTTTCATTTGGGTGATATGTCTTCTGCAATCAATGTGCTTTTTGACCTTGATTTTCAAAAACTAGTCAACAAAGTTCTGAAACAAAAATCAGGTGTTCTGATAGTTCTTGTTTTTTCAAATTCTAAAGAAAGACTGAATTTCTTTGCTGATTCAATAAACCCAATAAAGACAAAAATCGGAAAACGAATGAATCTGATTTTATGTGGAAAAGTGGAAAAAAAGGCCAAACTAGCATGTGACCTACAGACTGATAGATTTGAAGATGCAATACAATGGTCTGAAACAGTTTTTGAAAACTCAAAGTAAAAAAGTGGGCCCGATGAGATTCGAACTCATGACCTTTCGATTATCAGTCGAACGCTCCAGCCAAGCTGAGCTACGAGCCCTCAACCAACCTCTCGGAATGAGTCATTTAAGTCTAATTTTCTTTCCACTTGATTGAGCATCCAATGGAAGGATCAAAGTCCTTTTCTATTTTCTCACTTGACAACATTTTCTCAATGTTGATTGCCATTGTTTTTTCTGTGGCCGTATCATCAGGTTTCATGGCATTGTCTATTCTGCCATGGAAAATCAACTCCCCTTCTTTATTGAACAAAAATGGATCAGGAGTACACATGGCTCCATATTTCTTTGCGATTTCCTGAGTCTCATCAACTAAATAATCAAATTTCAATCCTTTTTCTACTGCAGTCTTCTTCATGTTTTCAAAACTATCCTCAGGATAATCTGTAGAATCATTACTATTGATTCCTACAATGGCAACCTTTTCTCCAAATTTTTCATATAGTTCATTGAATGCATCAAATTTTGCTTTTACATATGGGCAGTGATTGCACATGAATATAATCAAAATTCCTTCTTTTCCTTTATACTCGCTTAACTGGTGTTTTTTATCATCAATACCTAAGAGTTCAAAATCTGGCGCGTTGTCTCCAGCTTTTAGTTTAACTTGAGATTCTAGTAATACCATACATGACCACAAATATTTTTCAAATAAAATTCTTGCCAAGAAGACAACAATTAAAATCCTCACACTAGTCATTCTTCGTGTGGGCTGGTAGTATAGCCTGGTAGTATACCCGCCTTGCACGCGGGGGGTCATGGGTTCAAATCCCGTCCAGTCCACTCTATACTATACCGATCAATTCTGAAAATCAGACTGCTGGATGGATTTAAATAGGATTAGTTTTCGATTTATCCTATGGCATCAGCAGCAGACGCATGGCCCGTATGGATTCCACTTATCGTGGGTTTAACACCTGGCCTAATTTACTGGCTTGCAATTACTGCAAAGAGAAGCTAGTGAAATTTACAACCTTTTAATCTCTTTTTATTCTTCTAGTCCAAACTAGGTTAAACCTTGTTACCTTTCTTGTTGACTATATGATATGCTCTAAAATTAATTTATTATTTCAAAAGGATTTGCGTGAAAAAAATTATTCTTAGCTTATTTCTAGTTTTGATGCTATTTCCAATCTCTTCAGGGTTTTCTCAAAAATCTGATACATTATCAACACTTTCTGTTGAATTGACAAGTAAGGCTCCATTTGTTTACCAAGATGATGAGGGATATACCATTGTGGTAGGAAAT
>JAICHE010000339.1 GCA_025922755.1 Nitrososphaeraceae archaeon | reverse complement strand
TACTACTAACTGGAGCAAAAGAGTTTATACAAAATATCTTTAGTTGATAAAATTGTGTTTTTGTTTTCCTTCTGACTGTTACTGGTTAGTAAATTTTTCCACATCTAAACCTAGTTCAAATTATGTAATGTTGTTTTTTAATTTGTATTTCTAAATCAGTAATTAATTTAACATCAAGTTCAGATATTTTTTCTCTAATGCAGTTAACTGTTTATTGAATTCCTCAATCTTTTTAAAATCTGATTTTAAAAGTATGATGTTATCTCTCCTTTGCTTTTGAATCAGATTTATTGATTTTTTTGTTAGTTTTGCAAATCCAGTAGTTGATAGATTTTGTCGTTCTAGTTGTTTCATTTGTTTTTTAATTTTTTGCAGTTTTTCCTTTTGTTTTTGTTTAAGATCAACGATTTTTTGAAATATCTTTGACCTCTCATTGGAATAATTAGGCATGATCTAGCTACTTGGACCACATCTGCATCCAGGTGTCATAGAATCCCTTCAGGGCCAGATAATAAGCTGAAAGGGTAAAAAGGGACTTGTCTTTGAATTCGCTCTGCAAGGCTTGCTCCAAAGTATTCAAATCAGTTACTTTGGGAGAGGGGTTTTCTAAAAGTGGCTTGTATATTTTTTCGATTGATGAAAAACTATTATTGTTTTCAACATCCATTTTTTTTAACCAGGATTCTGTAAACTTTTTCAAATTTTCTGGTGATGTATTTTCAGATTTTTTCATCACTTGTGAATAAATACGGTAAAGTTCCAAAGAAGAGTTGTGAGCAGTGTTGATAGACTCATGCAAGGTTTCAAGGTTATGATAGTATTGACTTTTTAGATCATCCCAAGTTAATTTGCTTGTTGTTTGCATAATTATTATTTCTCTTATTTTTACATATGTGTTGATAAGCTTTAATTTTTATTTTTTATCCTACAGCTTACAATCAATCTAACAGCTTATTGAAAAACAAAAAACATTCAAAAGATATTTTTTAGAACAAAATATCGATAAAATCTTCAATTAAGACTTGTGTCTTAACCAGATAATTCCAACCCCTATTCCAATTGCCCCCAAGATTACCATTAACCAAATCAACCACCATTCAGATAATACTGGGTAATTTACAATCATAATATAACCCACCAAAACTATAATTGCAATAATCAGATAAGTAATTACTATATTTTTATTCATAAGAAATCAGTTTTATTCAAAAATAAATTTAGATATTATTTTTCTTTAAATCGTTTTCTATATTCGTGAGCAAGTAAAATAGGAAATGGTGTCAATTCTATATTTTCATATAGTTTTTTCAATTCTTTGTCTTTCAAAGAGGAAAGATATTCTTTGATGTTATTTTCCGTTTTTAAAAAATCCCCATGTGAATCTAGTAGTTTTCTCATAACTATGATTGATCAAATTATGATATAATTGGTAATCAGCTTTTGTGATGATTCTAAGCTTTTCTTAGAATTACATTTCATTAACCAATCAAACCAATGATAATTATGACCACATTGAAACAATTCAAAGAAAAACTGAACGAAGTAGGTGAATTGATGATAATGACTGATACAGGTGAGAAATTCGAATTACACAAGCACAACGTGAAATTCGATGAAAAGGAAAAG
>JAICHE010000338.1 GCA_025922755.1 Nitrososphaeraceae archaeon | reverse complement strand
TCTAATTTAATTTAGACTAAAATATTTGAAATCTATCTTAATGAGACAATCAGATCTAACTTTTCCTGAAATATTATTTGATTAAATTCTGTCTGAATATTTTGAATCATTATTGGTTGTGAATGTTTTTCAGATTCTTCATGGAGGGAGTCTTGCCATGCATGATATCCCACATACCCTGCTGTTATTATCATGGTTGCTATCACCAATGCCATAAGTATTGCCAACTTGATTGAATCTGAATTTGTTAGGGATGATAAATGTTATGGAGGAAAATTAATTACACCATGAAATAGCCAAATTAGTTAAATTATGATCGAAACAGAGCTTGGAAATTTACGCAGATCCCATTATTCTGATGATATAGAATCCTCTATGGATGGCGACCAGGTTACTGTCATGGGGTGGGTTCTAACTGTAAGAGGTCATGGAAACATCAGTTTTGTAACCATTACAGACAAAAATGGAGAAATTCCAATTGTAGCAAAAAAAGGAGATTGTCCTGATGATGTTCGTGAAAAACTATCTTCTCTTAAAGCCCATTCGTCAATTGCTGTATCTGGAAAAATAAAAGCATCTGAAAAGTCTCCTAAAGGATTTGAAATAATTCCAACTGATCTTCGAGTATTCTCAGAGGTTGAAAAAATACCTCCATTTGAACCTCTTGCTAAAACAGTCAAAAACATTGATACACGTTTAGAGGTACGTCCAATTGATCTTAGACGTAAACCTTTACAACATATTTTCAATGTTAGGAGTCAGGTACTAAAATCAATAAGAGATTATTTTACCGGACAAAATTTTGTTGAGATAAACACTCCAAAAATGATTGCGACTGCCACTGAAGGGGGAGCTGCACTTTTCCCTATTTTCTATTATAACAAAGAAGCTTTTCTTGCTCAAAGCCCACAATTGTACAAAGAACAATTGACAATGAGTTTTGAAAAAGTATTTGAAATTGCACCTATATTTAGGGCTGAACCCTCTAGAACAAATCGACATTTGGCAGAAGCAATATCAATTGATTTGGAAGAAGCATTTGTTGATTACAATGATGTTATGAGTAGAATTGAAGAAATAATAAAAATTTCAATTCATACAGTAAATGATTATGCAAAAAATAACAAGGACGTCGAATTTATTATTCCAGAAATACCTGAAAACATTCCAAGATATTCATATGATGAATTAATTGAAAAAATGCAAAAAGCAGGAGCAAAGACTGAATGGGGCGATGATCTGTATCCATCAAATCTCAAAAAAATTGGCCTTGAAGGATTTTATTTTATCAAGGATTGGCCACTTGGACCGAAACCATTTTACGTTAAAGATAGCAAGTCTAATCCAAAAATATCGGAGTCATTTGATTTAATGTTTGGTGACTTGGAATTATCGTCTGGCAGTACAAGAATTGAAAAAAGAGACGAGCTTGAAGAAAGAATGAAGAATAAAGGAATGAAGACTGATGCCTTTGAGTATCACTTGGGAGCCTTTGATTATGGAGTTCCTCCTCATGCAGGTTGTGGTATTGGTTTGGAACGATTGATTATGGCCCTTACTGGTACAGAAAACATTAGAGATGTATCATTTTACCCTAGAGATGTTGACCGGTTATCCCCCTAGTCT
>JAICHE010000337.1 GCA_025922755.1 Nitrososphaeraceae archaeon | reverse complement strand
TCATGCCAATGAAAAACCCTACAAAACTAGAAACAGAATGGAAAAACCTGGAATTATGCGAAATGCAAGAAGAAGACAATCAGATCGATCCAAACAATCATCAAGATGAGGGATATGACTTGTCGGATAATTTGGATTAATTGCAAATGAATATTCCACATGGGACCTAAAACACAGATTAGAATCTACCTTGTCTTAAATTAGGACGTATCTTTTTTTTCAAAAACTAATTTAATTTGAAAAATCTTAAAAACCAACTCTCATTACATCGTTAGATAATTGTTAAAAATTAGGCTTGTGGGGGGAGTAATCTCTCAATTGATTACCGATAAAACTGGAAATGGCCTAATTTACGCCCAAAACAACCCCTCTGATCATTGTCTGACAAATGTCATAATATTTTGTTTATGTGATTATCGAGATTTTTCTAGAACATTAAACGTAATTCAACATTTCTTTAGATTTTACAATGAAGAGAATAGAAAGTTAGAACTTTAAAACAACATGAAGACAAAGCTTGTTTGAAGCTCTAACTTGCTATATTTTATCAAATTTAGATTTAGAGTTTACTTACAAATTAGTTAATTGACCTGACAAAAATGTACTTCCATACAAAAAATTTTTTCCATATTGAAAGTAAAATGTCAGATGTTAATTTTTCATTGGCAAACTAACATACCTCAAAGTTATAACCAATTCAATTGTATAATGTGACAGAAAAGTGTATTGCAATTTTTTAGAGGAACAAATTACAGACTTTGGATAGACGTATGGATAAATATTATCTTGTGTGGTGATCCTTATGATTGATCAGAACTACAAAATGTTAGAAAACCATATTTAAATTCTCTAAAATTATAGTCATTCAATTCCAATAAACACTAAAAAATAATTTTAAAATTTTATGCCAAAGGGTTAATACAAATAACGAAAATACATTGTCATGTCAGACTTATCTGTAAAAAACTCACATGATTGGATACTTGAAAACGATCTAGATTACATGATTGCATTTTCAGGAATAGTTCAGTCTTATTGTGTAGGTGTTGTAGACATGGTAGGGTCGACAAAAATTGCCGCGAGGTTATCCCCAAATCAAAATTCAAAATACTATGAGATTTTTCTAAACAAAATGGCCAAAATACTAAACCAATTTGGAGGTAGAGTAATAAAGAATGTAGGTGATAGTTTGATGTTTTATTTTCCAGAATCATCAAAAGGGAAACGATATGGATTCATGACTTGTATCGAAGGATGTTTGGCAATGATAGAGTCTCATCCGTTTATTTGCAAGATTGCAAAAAGAGAAGGGCTTCCTCCGATTAACTATAGAATAAGTTGTGATTACGGCCCTGTTGTGGTTATGAAGCAAAACGAATCTCCTATCATTGATATGATCGGACCGCCAATGAATATTTGCTGTAAAATAAACCGACTGGCACCAAACAATGGATTTGTTATTGGGGGAGATCTGTATGAGACAGCAAAAAAATATCAAGAATACGCGTATTCGTCATGTGGGGACCATAATTCGGACCTAAAATCAAGATATTCGGTATATTCTGTTTCAAGAAAATAGTATTACCTTACGATGTTTTTCATTATTTTTAGGAAAAATACAAAAATTCC
>JAICHE010000336.1 GCA_025922755.1 Nitrososphaeraceae archaeon | reverse complement strand
TTCTCAAACTCGAATCACAAAGATATGAGGATTCCAAAGTTCACATGAAGAAAAAGGCAGACAAGATAAAAGAAAAAGGAACCCCAACGGTAGATGAACTAATTACATTTTACGAATCAGATGGCATTACGCCAGAATATCTCAAAGAGGTCGATGTAATTTCAGAGATTCCATCGTCATTTTACTCTAAACTATCTGATTTGCATCAATCAGATAAGAAAAAGACAATTGCTGAACTTCCTCTAGAAGATTTACCTGAAACTGAGACATTATTCTACCAAGACGACCCGATGGAGTTTGATGCCAAGGTATTGAAGGTCTTTGATGATATGGTTGTACTAGACAGGACATCATTTTATGCACGTGGTGGCGGTCAAGAACCAGACCATGGCAGCATAGCAGGATTTTCAGTAATTGATGTAGACAAGCATGCAAACATTATAGTCCACAAGCTAAAAGATGGCGTTCCAAAAGAAGGAGAAACTGTCTCATGCAAAGTAGATGCAACACGTCGTTCTAATATTACAAAAAATCATACCAGCACTCATATCCTCAATGCATCATCGCGTGGAGTTTTGGGTTCATGGGTATGGCAACACTCTGCATTCAAAGAAGATGATCATGCTAGACTGGACATCACACATCATTCTTCTCTAACTGATTCTCAGGTAAAACAAATTGAAGATGCAGCAAACAATATGGTAAAGCAAAACTATCCTGTAAACATTGAGTATTTTGATAGGGGAACTGCAGAGCAAAAATATGGATTTAGAATTTATCAAGGAGGAGTAGTTCCAGTAAAAGCAGTACGAATAGTATCCATTGAAGACAAAGACATTGAAGCCTGTGGTGGAACACATGTCAAAAAAACTGGTGAAATTGAATTAATCAAAATAACAAAGACCAAAAGAATTCAGGATGGAGTGGTACGTTTAGAATTTGTCTCAGGTCCCACTGCATTTGAATATGTAAAGAAACAACAAGTAGAAGTTGAAAAACAAAAAGAACTAGAAGCGAACAAAGAAAAAATTGAAAAACAAAGAGAAGAGAAAAAACAAAAGGCAAGAGACAAGATCCCTGTACTATTAAAAAAAATTCTAGCCGGAGAATCAGTGGAATCTGATGGGATTTTTGTCAAAGAAAAATTGTGTTTTACTGCCAGTCCAGATTATGATGATTTCTTTCATCAAAACTTTGGCAAGAAGCTAGTTGCAAAGGATTCGAAGTCTGCATTTTGTGGAATCTTCGAGTCAGGACCTACAATTCGAGTGATGGTCTATGCAGGAGTGGATTCAGGCATAAATTCAGGTGAAATTGCCAAGGAAATAGCCTCAATTTTGGGTGGTTCTGGTGGAGGAGATGCAAAATTTGCTCAAGGCGGGGGAAAAGACACATCTAAAAAAGACCAGGCAATAACCAAAGCGAAATCAATGATTTTAGGATGATAAAATGACGATTAACTGGGCCGAGATTGAAAAAAAGTGGAGAAGCAAGTGGCAAGAAAACAAAGACTTTGAAACAAATCCAAATGACAAACCAAAAAAATTCATTACAGTAGCATACCCTTATCCAAACTCGCCACAACATATTGGACATGGTAGGACATACACACTAGCTGATGTTCATTCAAGA
>JAICHE010000335.1 GCA_025922755.1 Nitrososphaeraceae archaeon | reverse complement strand
CATGTTCTACAAAAAACTGCATTTGTTTTGATGTTGATACTAAGAGTGCTGATAGTCCTACTGCATCTGGTTTTACCTCGTCAATCTTTTCTAGGAATTTTTGCAGTGGAACTTGTTTTCCCAAATCATAAACGGTATAGCCATTGTTTTGAAATATTGTCTTGACTAGATTTTTGCCAATATCATGGACATCGCCATAAACTGTTCCAAGTACTAGTTTTCCTTTAGTAGTACCTTCTTCTTGAAGTAAATATTTTTCAAGCTCCCCTACTGCTGCCTTCATGCATTCAGCAGATTTCAGAACAAAAGGAAGAATTAATTCGCCTGAACCGAATTTATCACCTACCTCTTTCATTGCAGGAAGTAAATCCTCATTTAGAGTCTTGATTGCGCCATCGTGTGTAATTTCTTGAGAGGCATCAAGTGACAACACACCATTGCTATCCTTTATGAGTTCATTTTTTCGTAGTTTTTCTGCAATTGCTGCAACTACATCATTTTCAATTCCATCTTTGAGTCTGTTTACGATTCTAAAGTTTGCACGCTTACCTGCAGGCCATGAAGGGTCAACATCCACCTTTTTAGATACTGTTCCTGCTTGGGGTCCTGCCTTTTCAAAATATGAAATAAGATCAGACAGAGCATTTGGATGTGAGTTGAATACCAGGTCCTCGGCAAGTTTTCTTTCCTTTTCATCAATTTCACCATATGGAATAATCTCTTTTGCATTTACTATAGCAGTATCTAGTCCTGATTTTACAGCATGATATAAAAAAACAGAATTTAGAATTTTTCTAGCATAAGGAACTAGTCCAAAGCTAATGTTACTTAGGCCAAGTGTTGTAAAGGATTTTGGAAATCTTTCCTTGACCAGTCTGATTCCTTCAAGAGTATTTTTTCCAGCATCTAGGAATTCATCTTCTCCTGTTGCCAAGGTAAATGTTAGAACATCAAAGATAAACTGATCTTCTTTTAATCCATATTTTTTTCCAGTTTCGTAAAGTAACTCTGCAGTCTCTAATTTTTCCTGAGGAGTCTTTGCCATCCCTTTTGGACCAATACACAAAGCAATTGCCGGAAGTCCGTACTTTGCCATTAGTGGTGCAAGTTTTTCAAATCTACTTCCATCACCTTCAAGATTAATTGAATTGATTATTGGTTTTCCAGGAATTTGAATGATAGCAGATTCAATCACATCTGGATCTGTTGAATCAATTACTAACGGCGCATCAATTTCCAAAGAGAGTTTTTTTACTAAATTTAGCATGAATTGTTTTTCATCAGAGCGTTCAGTTGTTGCAACACAAACATCAAGGCAATGAGCACCATCTTCTACCTGAGTTCTTGCCAAGTCAAGCAAGCCATCATAGTCATCTGCAAGCACAAGTTGCTTTGCTTTTCGGGAACCCTGCGTGTTGATTCTTTCTCCAATAATTAGAGGTGCTGGTTCTTGTTTTAGTTCAACTGTCTTTAGTGCAGAGCTTACCCTAGGAGTACTCAATGTGATTAAATTGAAAGCAGTTTTTGTAAATACTTAACCCTTGATAGAGTGAGCTTTTTCGTCAATTACTTTTCTTAGGGCTGCAATATGCTCAGGGTTGGTACCGCAGCATCCCCCAATTATTCTCACTTTATCATATGAT
>JAICHE010000334.1 GCA_025922755.1 Nitrososphaeraceae archaeon | reverse complement strand
CAAATGTAGAAGCATTTCCAAATCCTTGTAACACAACCTTTGCCCCTCGTAATGACAAACCAATTTCTTGTGCTGCTTCTCTTACACAATATGCAGTTCCCAATCCAGTTGCTACATTTCTTGCAAGAGAACCCCCCATTGGGATTGGTTTTCCGGTAATCACACCTGGTTGATGAGTATTTCCATGAAGCTTTCCAAAAGTATCCATAATCTGAGTCATTTCTTTTCCTGTGGTGTAAACATCAGGAGCTGGAATATCCTTTTGAGGTCCGATAATTTCTGAAATCATAAATGCAAATCTTCTAGTTAATCTATCCATCTCACCTTTGCTTAATTTTTCTTTTTTAGGATTGATGTAAATGGCACCTTTTCCTCCACCAAGTGGAACTCCTGCAATGGAAGTTTTCCAAGTCATCCAAGAAGATAGCGCCATTACTTCGCGTTCCATATACTCGACTCCACCTTCAGGATCAAAGTATCTTATTCCTCCTTTGTAGGGACCTCGGTCGTTGTTATGTTGACTTCTAAACCCTGTAAAAATTCGAATTTTTCCATTGTCCATTTTTACTGGAACTTTAACTCGCATCACTTTGTTTGGCATTGCAAGATATTGTCTTAGACCTTCATCTTTGATTCCTAGAACATCACATGCATCATTGACCTGTTGAGTTGCGTTTGCAAATGGATCAGCGCCAAACTTTACCAAAGTAATCGTTTTTTTCTTGATTATTGTTTATTTAAGTATGTTTCTTTGAAAGAAAAAATAATCATCTAAGAACATAATAAAATTATAAAATGGTTTACGAATAGCTTATAAACCACGCAAAAATTGTTTTAGTTATGATAAGGGATTTTGCTCAGTTGTCATGTAACCATGATCAAAGACCAAAGAAATCAAAAGAAGCAACACCGGTTTCCCTTAACGTAAACGATGCTATTACTGGAATTGAACATTTTACATCAAAAGATAATTCAATAATCAGAATTAAAAGGTCAGGACTTTATTTTATCATGGCAGCTCCTCAAGTCGGAAGAAAAAAAGGAGATGCACCACGATATATCGACATTTGGTTAAGAAAGAATGGAGAAGACGTCCCAAACTCCAATGTTAGAACCATACTTCATCATGGTTCTATTAAAGACGTAATCGTAAATCAGTCAATGATTCCTCTTTTCAGAGAAGACACAATTCAAGTTATGATGAGTGTCGAGGATGCATCTGACGGAATAGGATTAGAGTCATTTAATCCCAAAGGAGAGCCTACAATTCCCAGTATCATTCTATCAATGAGAATGGTAGAAGAATATGATGAGCTTTTAGAAGACCAAATTTTCAAATAAAAAATATTTTTAATCATCAATAATACCAAGTCATAAAATCAAGATTTTTGTGTTTTGTCAAATTCCTGTTCTAATTCTTCTAAGAACTCAGCTGTTTCAGTTCTCGTTTCAGCAAACCTGTCCTTTCCCAATTTGTCTTCCATGATTTGTGTAAGTGCTTTTTCTTGATGTTGTTCTGTTTCAATGTGAGAATTCCATTCTGATTCTTTTACAGAACAATCGCAGACCTCACAATCTACCATCTTAGAATTTTTCACATTATTTTTGCAATAAAGTTTCTAAAAAAGGGATTGCTTTAGATGTAAACTTTTTTGT
>JAICHE010000333.1 GCA_025922755.1 Nitrososphaeraceae archaeon | reverse complement strand
TTCGATCAAATTGAAAACTAGATTAATTGACCAGTCCATAGAGTAATTAACTCTGAATTTTGTTTACAGTTATGCCAGCAAAGGGTCCAGTAAGCATATTGTGGCAAATTCTATTTGTTGTATTTGTCCCAATTATGGATTTGTGGGCATTTTATCGAATAAAGAAACTCAGAAAATATCTTTTGTTTGTGTATCTACCTCAATTAATCATTGGAGGAGTTATCGCAGGTTTTGTTTTGAGTGCAGTCTTTGAAGAAAACAGTCTTGACAGAATGGAGAATTTTTCTAATGATTTGCAAGGAAATGATCTAATTTTGGTGGTATCAAATATTGTGTTAGGTTTAGGGTTTACAGTATTTTCAATTTACTTGATAGCAACTTGGTCTGAAAAATGGAATAAACAATTTGAAAACTCGTAATTATTTGGCATAACAATTATTCCACAACAATTGTAAAAGTTCCTTTAGTTTTTGGATTCTGTAATAATTTCACCATCTCTCTTGGCAAAAGATCTGAGGCTTTATCACATTTTACTGCAAGGGTTCTTGGACAAACAAAATCGCTTTTCCTAATCACAATGTCTTCAGGATGGGAAAGAATCAGATCCTCATGACCTTTTCCTTTTACAACAAATTCATGATCTTGAACTTTGATTGAAAATTCCACTCTAGATGAAGGATCCTGCAGTTTTGCTTTAAGAGCATTTGGAAGATCAGAGCAACTATAGTTTGCATTGACTCCAATGATGCAGTCACCCTGCAAAGTCAACTCAGAATCTTTTGTAATTTCAATTGTTCTCTTATGGTTTGATCTAATATTTTCATGACCAGAAAACTCAATCTCGAATCTCACGCCAAAATAGATAGGCTAGACTTAAATTAATCTTCCAAAGTATTGAAATCGAAATGCTTCCCGCACAACAAGGTTACGACAGAGCAATTACCGTATTCTCACCAGACGGCAGACTATACCAGGTAGAATATGCCATCGAGACAGTAAGAAGAGGAACAATTGCTGTAGGCGTAAAAAGCAAGGAAGGTATTGTGATAGCAGTTGAAGAAAAACCAAGAAAATTACAAATTTCAGATCAAGCTCAAAAGATATTTCAAATCGATGATCATGTTGGAGTCGCAGCAGCAGGCTACATTCCTGATGCAAGAAGCCAAGTAGACAATGCCAGATTCTTCTCTCAAAGCAACAAGTTGATTTACGATGAACCAGTCGAAGTTGAAACAATTGCAAAACATTTGGCAGACCAATCTCAACAATACACCCAATATGCAGGAGTAAGACCATTTGGGGTCTCTTTGATTTTAGGAGGGGTGGTAAACAAAACACCACAACTTTACCTTACAGACCCTAGTGGGACATACATCTCATATGACGCAATAGCAATAGGTTCAGGTTCTGATCAAGTAACTGACTTTTTAGAAAAAACATACAATGAAAATCTATCACTCGATGATGCAGCAGCATTAGCTGTGGCTGCAATTTATCTTTCAAGTGAAGATAAGGAAGGAACAAGCCACATTAGAATGGCACAAATCAAAACAGAGACAGAATTGTATGAAATAATTTCAGAAGAACAAATTAACAGTCTTGCAAAAATTGCAAAAGAAAAATTTCCGCACGGAGATAAATAATTAATTCAAAATAACAAAAAATA
>JAICHE010000332.1 GCA_025922755.1 Nitrososphaeraceae archaeon | reverse complement strand
TGTCAATTCCATCTCTCGTAATTTCTGGAATCTCTTTGCAGATTGTCCTCCCTGTCGGTGTTTTCCAGCGACTCCCGAACCAGTCTGTGCTAAAACTTCGATCTTGTTTCCATGCAGCAATCCCCATCCACAATCTTTTGCATCGATGGCGATAAAACCAATCAAATTATCGTCTTTTAGCATGTCTTTTAGAATATCTACATGGAAATGATCATCGCATCTGTACAGATATTGCTTCAAATCTTTTGGTGGGTCTAATTCGTAAATTTTGATGACCTCGCTTCCCATTGGCCCTCCACCTTCGGGAGGGAGTGCTCCGCAGAAAATCACCAGTCCTCTTTCAGGTGTTTTCTTGTAGAGTTTGAGTCTTTGAATTACCTTTCCAAGGGAATCAACAACATGTCCACGAGTTAAATCAGACTTTATGTTATCTGCAGTGCCTTGCTCTTCTCTGAGTGTATTGATTATCTCATGAAGTTGTTTTCCTTTTGGGATGTATACTGTGATTAACTCTGTTCCGTGACCTGATTTGTCAGTTAATTCATCAAGAGTTTTTCTGATTTTGTACATCTTGACTGAATCTTGTTTTTCAACGTCGATCTTAGCCATTGGTGAGAACTCCATCTTGTACGAATATTAAGTTTGGTCGATTCAGCTTTTCATTTGTTATTACAATTCATCAATTGTTCTAAGGAAAGTTTCCAGTGGTTGATTGCCTCTTATTTTGATGATTCTCTCATCATTAAAAACAAGAAATGATGGTGTTGCATCAATTCCAACTTCTTGTCCAAATGAATACAGTGCTTCAATTTTCTCTTTGTATTTGTGTTCATCTAGACATTTATTGAATTTCTCTAAATCTAATTCAACTGTTGAACCAAAAGCATTAAGAGACCATCGTGTAACCCATCCTGTTTTTTCTCCTGCCCAGTTTTTGTATAACTCGTTGTGGTATTCCCAATATTTTCCTTGATCATTTGCACAGTAAGATGCTTCTGCAGCTAAAACTGAATCAGGTCCGTTTAATGGAAAGTCTTTGAAAACTAAATTTACTTTTCCGGTTTTTATGTAATCTCTATCTATTATAGCCAAAGTTGTACCATGAAAACGGTAACAATAAGTGCATTGGTAATCTCCCCATTCTAAAATAGTAATTGGCGCAGATGGATTTCCCAAAATTGGTGAACCACCATTAATTAGCAATGATTTAGTTAATACCTCTTCATTATTCTCTCCTTGTGGATAAAATGCCATAAAAGCACCAGCCACTACTCCGATTATTACTGGAATTACTAGAAAATATACACGTCCCAATAATATTCAAAATTTTTTTAGCAAGTAAATATCTTCCTTGAGTTACCCTGTAGCTAATGTCCAAAGAGCGGAATTTTTTGCAGAAACTTCTGAAACAAAAGGATCATCAGATGAGGATATGATTATGACATCGCCATCTTCTGGGTGCAGGTTTTCTACAATTTTTTTTCTGGTACTCTGATCATTTGCAAGACAGTCGAGATCTTCTCCTGGAAACACAAAACGGTTATTTTTGTAAAGCAGGGTTATGCATCCGGAAGAACCATACAGTATAGCATAATCTCGTTGTTCAAGTCCTGTCTTTATTGAAGCAGAATAATGTTTCAAAATAATAGCATGGTTGAATTTCTTTGGGGCA
>JAICHE010000331.1 GCA_025922755.1 Nitrososphaeraceae archaeon | reverse complement strand
CTCTACAAACACGTTATCGTCTTCGACTGTAACGTTGTAGGACCCTAAATTATTAATTTTAGCTGGAAATTTTACTAATTCTCCTGTTTTGCAATCAAATTCTGCTTTATGCCATCCACATGTTACTACGCATCCATCTAGTGTACCTTCAGAAAGGCTAGCACCAGAATGTGTGCAAGAGTCATCCACTGCAAAAAAATCGCCGTCTATGTTTGCAACAAGTACTTCTTTTCCATCCATTGCGATTTTGATCATTTTTCCAGGAGGTATTTCTGAAACTTTACCAGCTATAATTTTCCCCATCGATTGTTTTAACTTATTATTCTTAATATTTTTTCGTAAAACATGATAAGAGAAGCTATTTCTTCGGATAAACGTCATATTCTAGAATTTTGCCAAAATACTTTTTCATGGGGAGACTACATCGAAGATGTTTGGGACTATTGGATATCTGAAGGGATTCTTCTTGTTTATGTGAAAAACAATCCGATTGGAATTTCCCACGCTGTTTTTCTAAAAGATCATGTGTGGATAGAAGGAATAAGAATTGATCCTGACTTTAGACGTCAAGGCATAGCTTCAAAACTGGTGCAACAAATTGAAACAATGGCACTCAAAAACGAAATACATGCTTCTTTGATGCTCATTGATAGTCAAAACACACCATCTTTGAGAATGTCAGAAAATCTAGGTTACAAAAAATACCAAACCTGGAATTTTTATTTCCTTTTGCCACAAAAAACCAATTCTCCTGAATTATCCTTTGGAAGTGATCTTAAAGAAAATGAATTTCCCCATTATGTAAAATCTTGGAGATGGATTTCCTTAGACAAAGAAATAACATCGCATTTGAATGCAAAAAAATGTGTAATTCGTTCTGGAACCGTCAATAAGTCTACTGCGATCTTGGAGGATTCTGAGCATTTCAAAAAAACTTTGATTGTAACATTGTTTGCAGAATCCGAATCAAACACTACTAATCTTTTATCTTTTCTGCAAAACTATGGATGTGAAAAAAACTATCATCGAATTCAAATTCTGACCAAAAAAAGATTACCGAAAATACAAAATTTAGACTTTAAACTCTCGTTTCATCTAATGCAAAAACTATTGTCTTGAATCTTCACTGTTCTAATTGTATTTCTCAAAACACCCAAGTTCTCAATTTCCATCTCTACATTATCTCCATCCTTTAGGAATACTGCATTAGGTTTGTTTAGCATTACACCTGCTGGCGTTCCAGTTGAAATAATGTCTCCTTTTTCAAGGGTCATTACATTACTAATTTTAGAAACAATTTCTGGAATTTTTATGAACATCTTTTCTGTGGATGAATTTTGTCTGATTTCCCCGTTAACTTTGGTTACAAGCTTTAGGTTTTGAGGATCTTGAATTTCATCTGCTGTGGTAATCCATGGACCACATGGAGCAAATGTATCAAATCCCTTTCCTCTTGTGAATTGTTTATCTTTGAATTGGATATCTCTGGCTGAAACATCATTGAAAATCATATAGCCAAAAATTGCCTCTTTTGCTTGTTCTTGGGATATATTTTTACAAGTCTTTCCAATTATCATTGCAAGCTCTACTTCATAATCCAACTGGTTTACAAATTCTGGGCACTCTATGTTTGAATTGGCACCGGTAAGGGCAGTTCTAGGCTTGAGAACAAT
>JAICHE010000330.1 GCA_025922755.1 Nitrososphaeraceae archaeon | reverse complement strand
GACAAAGTTGCAACATTAGATACTTCATCAATGATTAAAGATGCAGCAAAACTAATGGATGAAAAAAACATAGGGTGTATTATTGTAACACAAAATGACCAACCAGTAGGCATTCTTACTGAAAGAGATTTTGTAAGAAGAATTGCCTCTAAAGAAAAACCTCTAACATCCCCTCTTGACGAAGTAATGTCATCTCCACTAATTTCTATTGATCCTGATGAAACAGTTTGGGAAGCAGCTGAACAGATGAAGGTAAAAAATATTCACAAATTACCTGTTATTGATAATGACAAAGTAGTTGGAATTATTACTACTTCTGATCTAGTTGAAATTTGTAGTGTTGGTTCAGATTCTGAAATGAGAAGAATTTGTGATGAAATTCTTACAAGAATGCAAAAGGAATAGTTGAAGAAATTGGTTTACTCATATCAAGTAATTAAATTTCAAACAATTTCCTTTGTACAAGGAACACATTGGTCCCAATCAATTGGTGATAAAGGAATTTTATACAAAGCTACTAAAGATCCTTATTCTAAGATAATAATTCAATCCGCTTCTGGCTCTAAAAAATTATTCCGTGTTCCCAAAGACAGAACAGTTATTGTGGAAAAAGATACAGTTCACTTTTTAGGAGAACTATCATAATATTATCTTACAATTAATACTGGACACTTGGCATTTTCTGACACTCTTCTACTAACACTTCCAAGAGTCTTTAGTTTCCCAATTCCATGAAGTCCATGACTTCCTATTACTATTAATGAGATTCTTTTCTTTGTCGCAAAGTCAAGAATTTTACTTGAAATTTCGCCCTCAGATATTACATAAGACGCAGTAATTCCTTTTGATTCACATTTTTTTAATGCATTTTTTAACATCTTTTCAGTATCTGTTCTGACAGATTTTGACCACTTCTTGATAGCTTCTTTTTCTTTTTTTGATTTGATTATACCAAGGAGTCCAGGGGGGGAAACATATCCAACATTTACAACAGAAAATAAAATTATTTCTGAATCTAAATTATGAGCAAGTTCAGTTGCTCGTGTAAGGGCTTTTGTTGAATATTTAGATCCATCATATGGCACTAGAATTTTGGTTAACATTTTAGAAAACATCTTATCACTACTTTACTACTAACACTGGTATTTTGGATTTATGAACAATTGCATTTGCTACACTCCCCAAAAATACCTCCTTTAACCCGCTTTGACCTCTAGTTCCGATTACAATAATGTCAAATTTTCCTTTCTTAGATAATTCCTCAATTTCTACAGTTGGACTTCCGAAAATAATTTTAGACTTGAAATCAATTCCCTTTTGTGCACTTCTTTTTTTTGCACTATCCATGAATTTTTTAGCTTCCTTGTTTAGATGAATTTGAAATGGCATAATGGCATCAGCTAGATTTCTTGGATAAATTGGAATAATATACAAGCCTGTAATTGTTGCCTGACATTGCCTGGCAAGATAAATTGCTTCATCGAGTCCCCTAAGAGAATTTTTAGAGCCGTCAAGGGGCACAAGAATTTTTTCAATTTTTTTTCTTATCATTTCTATTAACCTTTATTTTTGTGATTTAATACTAATTCAAGATTATCAGTTTTAATAACTATCTCATTACTTGATTTTCAAGAGTTTAGTTTAATATTCGTCAATTTTAATTTTGATCATGAG
>JAICHE010000329.1 GCA_025922755.1 Nitrososphaeraceae archaeon | reverse complement strand
TTTTCAATGTTTGTCTGTATTGCTTCTGGAGAATACCTTATCAAGTCATCAAAGGATTCCAAATTATAATGCTCCATGTACCGTTCAACCCAATACTGATAGTTTGATTTTGTAGAGTCCGTCTTTAAGCTGGAAAGAAAAATTTCTAACGCTCTTGATTTTACTCGATCCATTTTCTCTCCCAAGGACTCCAGGCATGGCCAAGATGTTGATGGACCTCGTCTACTGCAAAATTGTGGACTTGTTTTTCATTGGCTTTTTTGTCCCAGAATCTTAGTGACCTTTTTCCAAAACAATATCTTGCCCTTAATCTGCCTAGTTGATAGATGTGGTTTATTTCCTCATTCTTTAGTTTTCTTTCTTTGTATTCCTCCTGAGCTCGTTTATGCATAAGGAATTCAATCTTTCCCATTGAATCTTTCCAATGCTTTTTTTGAGGAAGATATTTTCTAATGAGATTTCTGTAACACTTTATACAAACATCGTATTCCTTTTCATAGTTAATTTTGCAATCAGGGCAGAATGTTTTTGGTATAATTCCGACCAGTGTAAGCAGTTTTACATCAATTGAATTGATTTCAGATGGTTTATTGCATTCACATCTACAATTATTGTTTGGTTTGATACATTTTTCATGATGATTAGTTTGACAGTTTTTTAATATTCTATTTTCTCGAGTTCTCAATAGTTAGTGTGACATATTTTCATTAAACAAGGTTTCAAGACCAAAATTTGACAAGGGTTACACTTTAGTTTGTAAATCTTTTTCATTACAAGAAGTGAAATATTTTATAAAAAGATGTTTTGACAAAAGTGTAACCTTAATCCAGACGGTCTTTCAATCTTTCTTGTACTGGTTCTTTAAAGGCAATATTTAGCCAGACTCTTTCAGTTTTATCATTTTCCTTAGTCACATAATCCTCAAAATATTCAGAAAATGCCTTGCTAAACTGCCCCATTCCAAGTGGATTTTGTTGCTTTTCCAACATTATTCTTTTGTAAAATTGATAGGTTTCTCGTTTTGTTTTATTCTGCTCACTATCGGTGATATAATTTGTCACAAAATCATCTAGAGGATCAGCATTCTCGTTCCACTCTCGTTGAACACTTTTCCAGTCTTTTGAGTGGGTAAACTTTCCTATCCTGTTTAGTTTATTTGCAATTCTTACAACATAAGAAAAGACAATATTTTTTTCCTCCTGATTTTTGGTAAGCAATTCTTTCAAGTGTTCATTTCTTTCAGGATCTTTTTCAAAATTTCTTTCCCATTTTACAATTATCCATCTTCTGAAAAACCCTTGTGACTGATCATAAACTTTAGGAAATTTGTTACAAGAAAAAATCAACGAGCAGAATGGTTCAAGCTTAAAGGGGTGACCATATTTGGCCTGAGCTGTTATGCCTTCATTAGAAGTAATGGCCTTGATAATTCCAGTTTTTTTTAGCTCGTCGTTTTCTAAATCTGGGAAAATATTTGCTAATTTTCCGTCAAGGTTAGCTGCCATGAATTTATCATTTGCAATTAATTGTAATGAAATATTCTCAGTGTTGTTTTTACCAATCAAGTATTCTACATACTGAAGAAAAACAGATTTTCCATTTTCACCAGAACCAAGAAAAATAAATGCTTTCTCATCCACATTGTACTTTAGAAAAACACTTGCAAAAATTTCTA
>JAICHE010000328.1 GCA_025922755.1 Nitrososphaeraceae archaeon | reverse complement strand
AGCAGTAGAGTATTCTGCACCAAATGAAGATACTACAAGAATCGTATATGGTGGAACCGTTTACCATGTTTCAGTAGATGTCGCCCCAATCCGAAGAGTAGATTTGGCATTAAGATTCATTGCAGATGCAATTAAAGAAGCAACTTTTTCAAACCCTAAACCAATTGAGGAACATATGGCAGAACAACTAATCCTGGCTTCAAAAAATGATCCAAACGCACCATCGGTTAAAAAGAAAAATGAGCTTGAAAGAATAGCACAAGCTTCTAGATAGATTAAATCCAGTAGCCCGAGGCAGATTCGAACTGCCGTCTCCGCCTATCCACTCTTGAGATCCAGAGGGCAGAATCCTTGATCTAAAATTATTTGACCGCTAGACTATCGGGCTACCAAAACAAATTCAGAATGTTTGGCATATAATTATTTGCTGAAATTATTTTATTCTAACTTCGTGAATTGCAGTTGCATAATCACAATCTGCTTTTAGCCTCATATAGGGAATTAATCTATAGTGAATAGAGTAAAGATTACCTTCTTTTAACAAAATTTCTTTTTGCATTAATGATACTAAACCTCGTGATGTTGTTGCAACATCAATGTTTTTTTTCAAGCAAATTTCGTCGCGTTTTTTTTGATATTGTTTTAAGGTAAATGCTACATCATTTAATTCTAAAATTAAAGGCCATACAACTTCTGACCAAACAAATCTTCTATTCTGAGTAGCCGATGCATATTTTCCTTTTTCACTCAACATTAATAACATCTGCAAAAGATGTTATAACTTAATACTTGTCTCAAAAAGAAATTGAAGAATCTCTTAATCTCTTGCAAAAAGATTGGGATGTGGACCCAATATTACGGAACTTCATGTTAGGAAAAATTACCAATGTATCTGATTCTCCTCTCAAGGTACATGATGTGATTTTCCACATTCCATATTTGGAATCAGAAAAAAAATACATTTTATGGAAATGCTTCTGGCCTGATTGTCATAACTGCTGTGATAGACAAGGAAGATTACCACTAACTTCTGATGATTTAATCACAATAGGTAAAGGTCTCAAATATCAAAAGACATCAGACTTTATAAAAAATGAAACACTAACTGTTAGCTATCAAGAGCAGGGACCATCAGGACAATCCACAACAATAACTACCATTAATCTAAAAAGAAAAACAGATGAAACCTCACAAGATGACGGAACTCATATTTCTTGCAGATTCTTAGATGATAAAGGTGGATGTAGCATGCATCCAGATCGTCCGGGTGTATGTTACTTGTACCCGTTTTCTACGTGGCTTGAAAATGAAAAAGGTATGGCAAGAGTACATGCAACATACCAGTTTACTGGAGATTGTCCAGGATTTTACCTGTCGGATAATTTACAAGAAATGAAAGAAGAATTTCAGGAATATTCTAAAATTATTTATCGGTATAACATGGCTTCAAGTAGAACTAATAGAGAAAGCTTTGGTTCAATTAGCTTTGGTTAGGCTTTAGCTACTTTCATCAAATCTTTCATATGAATCTCCATTCCAAACCGAGATTCATTTTTTTTCATGTATCTAAAAATAGATAACAATTCTGAGATTTGTTTTATCATGCTGAATTTGTTTTTCATTTTATTGCGAACAAAATTAAAGACTTTGCCGTAAATCTTGTAATGTTCCAAAACTTCTTTT
>JAICHE010000327.1 GCA_025922755.1 Nitrososphaeraceae archaeon | reverse complement strand
GCGTCTCCTTTTTTTCTACCGACTTGAGGAGCTGCCATGATAAAATAAAGTCCTGATCTTTTAATTCTGATTACAGAATTATCTTTTGATGTAAAATGTTCAATTCCAGTAATGGCATCGTTTACGTTAAGGGAAACCGGTGTTGCTTCTTTTGATTTCTTTGGTCTTTGATCATGGTTGCATGACAACTGAGCAAAATCCCTTATCATAACTAAAACAATTTTTGCGTGGTTTATAAGCTATTCGTAAACCATTTTATAATTTTATTATGTTCTTAGAAGATTATTTTTTCTTTCAAAGAAACATACTTAAATAAACAATAATCAAGAAAAAAACGATTACCTTGGTTAAGTTTGGCGCTGATCCATTTGCAAACGCAACTCAGCAAGTCAATGATGCATGTGATGTTTTAGGAATTAAAGATCAAGGTCTTAGACAATATCTTGCAATGCCAAACAAAGTGTTGCGAGTAAAAATTCCAGTAAAAATGGACAATGGCAAAATTCGCATATTTACAGGATTTAGAAGTCAACATAACAACGACAGAGGTCCATACAAAGGAGGGATAAGATACTTTGATCCTGAGGGTGGAGTCGAGTATATGGAACGAGAAGTAATGGCACTTTCTTCTTGGATGACTTGGAAAACTTCAATCGCAGGAGTTCCACTTGGCGGAGGAAAAGGTGCTATTTTCATCAATCCTAAAAAAGAAAAACTAAGCAAAGGTGAGATGGACAGATTAACTAGAAGATTTGCTTTTATGATTTCAGAAATTATTGGACCTCAAAAGGATATTCCAGCTCCTGATGTTTACACTACAGGAAAAGAAATGACTCAGATAATGGATACTTTTGGAAAACTTCATGGCAATACACATCAACCAGGGGTAATTACAGGAAAACCAATTCCAATGGGTGGTTCTCTTGCAAGAAATGTGGCAACTGGATTAGGAACTGCCTACTGTGTAAGAGAAGCAGCACAAGAAATTGGTTTGTCATTACGAGGCGCAAAGGTAGTACTACAAGGATTTGGAAATGCCTCTACATTTGCAGGTGAATATCTTGAAAAGATGGGCTGTGTTATCATAGGCGCATCTGATTCTAAAGGTGATATTATTAGCACAAAAGGAATGAAAATGAAAGACCTTGAGAAGTGGAAGGCTAAGAAAGGTACTGTTGTGGGATTCCCAGGAAGCACCAAAGTAACTACAGAAAAATTACTAACAACAAAATGTGATATCTTGATTCCAGGTGCACTAGAAAATCAAATTGATGCTAACATTGCAAAGAAAATAGATTGTAAAATTATCGGTGAAGCTGCAAACGGACCAACATTACCAGAAGCTGATCCAATATTGTTCAAAAAGAAAATAGTTGTAGTCCCAGATATTTTGGCAAACGCCGGTGGTGTGACAATCTCATACTATGAATGGGTTCAAAACAACATTGGTCAATATTGGGGATTTGTACACGTTGCAAAACTTATGGAAGAACACCTAGTTACAGGATTCCATGATGCCTATGAATTAGGTCAGAAAAAGAAAATAGACATGAGACGTGCATGTATGGCAATTGCTGTAAAGCGCGTAGTTGAAGCATTTGAACTCCGCGGCATCTGGCCTTAGAAAAAATAAGACTCGTAACAAACTAACTGTTCAATAAATCTGATTTTTCCTTTAGTTATTGATGTAAGATTTC
>JAICHE010000326.1 GCA_025922755.1 Nitrososphaeraceae archaeon | reverse complement strand
GAAATGTGACAGTCATGTCTGCTTTCACACAAATGTTTGCCGTTTCGCCAGTATCAGGGTTTAATCCGGATGGGACATCTACTGCAAACTTGAAGCAATTTGTGTTATTGATGTAGTTTATTGCAGATGCATATGGTTCCTTTATTTCTCCAGTTATTCCAGTTCCTAAAATTCCATCAATTATAACATCAGGATTAAAATCAAAATTCTTATTATTACCGGACACTAATTTGATTGATGGCATTTTTTTTAAAAGCGACCAGTTCCAATTGCTCTCTTCGGTTTTAATTTTTTCTTCAGGTCCAAGTAAAACTATCGTAACGTCAGATCCATAACCAGCAAGATGTCTTCCCATTACCAATCCATCTCCTCCGTTGTTTCCCATACCTACAAAAATCAAAACTTTCTTTTTTTCAAGGCTCCCAATCTTTTCTACCAATCTTCTTACTGCTGCAGCACCGGCATTTTCCATCATGAATTTTTTTAAAAAGCCCATATCATGGCCGTTATTTTCTATTTTGTACATTTGATCAACAGATATTTCCATGAATAGAAGGAAAATGGATGTAAAATAAGAGCTTTAGGTTTCCAAACAGGAATACAAAGGAGACATGAGATGAAAATACTAACGCAGAAGGTATCTTTTCACTTAATTTAAAAATTTAAAAAAATTAAAGTCAAAAATCCAAATTTTACAAATCCCAAATTATTTTATCAATAAGTCAGGTCTTGGATTTTTTTGACAGTGTCATTCAATGAATCCACCAAAGATTTTTTTTCTTCAAGGTTGTCTGATTTTAGAAATTCTTGTCGTAAATCAGATAGCTGATCCTGAAGGAATTTTATCTCCGATTTTGGATCAATTTCCAGGTTTTTACTAACAGTGCTTGTGTTGTCACTGGCATTAGAGCCGTCAACTGACTCTACATTACCACATCCATAGCAAGGAGCATCTTCATCTTCTTCAAATCTTGGCAGTTTACCATTTGGATCAAAGTTTGATTGAATATCCTCATTTGCGAATCCATATTTTACATTCAATTCTTGAATATAGCTAATCATTTCAAGGCGTGGCATTGAGGCATATTTGAAATACTCTCGTTGAGCATCATAAAAAGATCCTCCATTTTCCAATACATTGTTTTTTGCTGCAATAGCAAGCTCCACCTTTGCATTTAGGTAATCAAATTGATCCCAAAATATTCCATGGTGTGTAGCATTTAATTTAGCAACAAATTTTGCATATGCATTTTTTGGTGTAAAGTCAAGGTATTTTTTGTTCATCGACTCTAGATCACTTTGAAGCATTTCCTCTGAAATTTTTCGATTTTCTTCTATCAGTATTTGCTCTCTTGTAGGAAGGACCTTGGGAATGGAATCCTCAGAAAGTTCTTTGTATCTTTTTTTTTGTGCCTCCATCTCTGCAATGATTTGCATCGCTAATGGATTGTTTTTCAATTTGTCTGAAACTTTGATTGTAGAATCATCGTTTGACTCTGCAAATGCCAGATGCTCATCACTTAGTGTAGGCAGAATTAGAATGCCTGCAATCATTAAAAGAACTCCTGGCAATATTTTTGGCAGAGGCAATTGTCTCATGGTTTTTTTTTCAAGTTTTTCTTAATAAGGAACAAGAAGAAGTTGCAAGAATCAATAATCAGTACAAATTCAAAGTAATAGTTATAACAAATAAAAATTTTTTATT
>JAICHE010000325.1 GCA_025922755.1 Nitrososphaeraceae archaeon | reverse complement strand
GGAACCATGCCAAAAGTTCGGTTCTACTTATAGGATTTAGAGAATTAAACCAAGTTAGTAATACTCCTCATGGGATTTTGAAATTATTTTTGTACCAGTTAGGCATAAAAAATTGGTTTATTATTCATCTTCAAAATAGTCATCTAGTTTTTTGTCTACCTGTTCTTGTCTTTCTTTGAATTTTTGATATTTCTTATCCCATTTTGAAATGGAGACCCATTGCTTAATTCCTATACCCAACCATACTAAAGATATTGTAAAGATCACTAATTGTGCTGGCTGCAGTAAAACTTGGCCTCTGTGTTGGTCTATGAATTGACTTTTGATTTTGTTTGCCTCAGCTAGTGTGATCTTTCCATTTCGCAATTGTTCATTTAGACGGTCTTCAAGTCTTTTCTCAAATCTGTCATTGAATGGAGAATCATAGGCACTCGTCATTGCCAACAAAGCGATGGGTGGAATAATTAGAGTAGTCAAAATCATAATCATAAACATCTTTTTTGTTTTGCTTAGCTGGAACATCATCCCATCTAGTATCTCAAAGATGCTGTTGTGATTATCGCGGTTAGACAATGTGTAAAATCTCCATTTTTGTTTTAAAACCTTTAGATAACATTGTTACTCATCTCCTTCGGTTCTTGGGAACATCTCCTCATATGGTTCCAAAATTAATTTACAAAATTCATGGCCTTTATGACTAACTTTGTACTTTATTATCGTCTTTTTACCCCAAGCCTCTTCTTTTCTTTCTATTAGCCCCTTTCTCTCCATATCATCTAGAATTTCTTTGTGTTTTGCGATGTTTAATCCACTATAACTCAATAATTTAGTTTGATTCAATTCTCCATATTCTGATAAAATCAAAATGATATCTTTTCTTATGTAAGTACGGTCTCTATACCCTTGTGCCAGCTTTCATCATTCCCTAAACTAATTCACCCTCTTTTTTGTTAATTTTAACAATTGCCAATAAGGATCAAGTAACAATGTTAGCTTACAATGCTTAACAAGGCCTTTTATTCAAAATTCCTTTTCTTCCTCAATGACAAACCAAAACAGAACAATCATTGCAGGTCTAATAATGATGGCAGCAATTCTATCAGTATCAGTGACCTACAGCACAGCATTTGCCCAGGAGCCACAAAGAGAGATGAAACCCGAAAGACATCTCTATGCAGGAACATTTCTTGTGGGAAGTGGAGTAGCAGTATCAGAAGATGATAATGCCATGCGTTCCCATTATAGAATGGGAATTGTTGAGACACAAACAAATGATAATGGCCATGCAGAATACGAAGTCAAACGTGGAGTTTTCTTTGTAGGAAAACATGACAATCGTCAACATTTCTCTGTAATTGCCGATACTTGGGAGGTCTCAGTGAGCCCAAACCAAAAATCATTTGATGCATCTGGCACAGTTGAAAGCCAAGAAGGTAAAGTCTTTGATTTAGAGATTTCTGGTGACGAAATCTCTAACCTAGAACATGGTACGTTGTACTTTGTTTCAGGTACAGCAACCAATGATGAAGGCGAAGTGTATGACCTCTTTTACATTTCTCCATTGGGAGAAAGAACCCCTTCAATACAATCAACTTCTGATAGAATCTAGTGAGTTTTACTCACCTTTTTTTCTTTATCAAAAAATAATTTTAAATTTCATTTTTGTATTATTTTCAACCCAAAAGTTTTGTTGATATAAAAATTGTG
>JAICHE010000324.1 GCA_025922755.1 Nitrososphaeraceae archaeon | reverse complement strand
TCTGTTATTGAGTAGATGACATTTGATCCAACAGATTCTTTTTGAACAAAATTGTAATCTACACACAGATGCAAATAGTTCAAAAATGATTTTTTCATTCTGATCTTTGATTTTGAATACAGCTCTGAAAAAGTCATTGGGTTTCCTCTAAGCTGATACAATAGTTTCAGAAGCGATAATGTGCTGTAGTCTTTTGTTCTTGCTTTTACTGCGTCTAGTATTTGCTCGTCTCTTTTGATAATAAAATCCTCAAATTGATCTGCTACCTCTAAAGGCACGTAGGTTAGTCTTGCTCTCATCATACCGTATAGTACGGTACATTACCTTATTAATGTTAATCTGGCATCTTTTTTGCCTATCTGGGTGATTTTTTTACACTTCGATACCCTGAGATATATCTAAACCACAAGATTTCATTATACTTTGGGTTAGTTGCTTTGTAGCTGAATTGTTTTTGGAATCATGAATCTTTAGTTGCTTTTTGACAAAATAAACATCAGACAAATTAATACACTACTAAATTACAATTATGTTATGGCAGAAGGGAAATTTGGAACCTCAATTACCTGTATGGATGGAAGAATACAAATTCCACTGGCAAACTGGATAAAAGAAAATTATTCTGTTGACTTTGTTGATACTATTACAGAACCTGGAGTGGATAAAAAAATAGCAGAAAACAAGGACTTGGATTCTATTAAATCGAAGGTTGATATTTCTATCAATGCTCACAAATCTGGATTGATAGTTGTTTCAGGACATCATGACTGTGCAGGTAATCCCGTTTCGGAAAATGAACACATATCTCACATAAAAAAATGTGTGGATGTAATTAGTTCTTGGAATTTGAATGTGAAAGTAGTTGGTGTGTGGGTAGATGATGCTTGGAATGTACGTAAAGTTTGATTAGGTTCTGAAATTAATTTTTATATTTTTAAAATTATCTATTTTTTCTTTTAGTGTAAAAAATAAAAAAATTATTTGGTTTATAGTTTATTTTTTGCTTTAGAGGCTGCTCTTGCAACAATAATGGTCAAAATCACTGCTATGATTGTGACTACTATTGCGTAAATTAGCATTGGAGCAACTGCATCTGCAGTTCCAAAAATCTCTTTGAAGATTGCTTTTATTGCTTCATTCCAAGCTAGAGCCGCTACCAAACCAAATGCAGCCGCAATTAAAGCTGCAATCTTGTCTAGAATTTCTACTTTAATTGGTACTGGTTTTTCTTCATCATCTGCCATAATTTTCCCTCCGATATCCCAGAAATTATTCTAGGATTTAAAATTAGATCTTAACTTATGATCTCAGGATGAAATTTTTGATTATGATCAAATTATTCTTTGGGATTCCTACTTTTTTGGCCAAATTAGGCATAATTTACTGAAGATTTGAGGTTTATCACAGTTGTTAGGATTGTGAATTATAGGTAAATCATCTCCTTTAAACAACCTATTTTTGGAACTTTTGGTATGGATGTCACTATCAATGCTGTACTTACTGCTGTTGGTTTAGCGATGTTGTGTTTTGGTGGAAACTGGCTTGTAAGTGGTGGTGTGGTAATTGCAAAAAAACTACGTATTAGCAATTTGGTAATTGGAATGACTGTGGTGGCATATGGTACCTCTACCCCTGAATTAGCTGCAAGTGTTGCAGCAGCTGGTGAACATAGTGGAATAATTTTAGGAAATATTATTGGAAGTAACATTGCCAATGTG
>JAICHE010000323.1 GCA_025922755.1 Nitrososphaeraceae archaeon | reverse complement strand
ATTGCTAGTCCTACTAGCATAACTTCAAATTCAAACTGAATTGCCATGTAAATTGTTACGCCAAATCCAAAAAGAGGAAGAATTGGAAATTTTCCTATGTTTAAGGGAACTTTAAAAGCTCTTTCCAAGTCAGGCTCGGTGTATCGTAGCACAATTACCGATAAATTTATCATAGCAAAGGTGATTACAACTGCAAAGACTGTAATGTTTGCCACAATAACAATATCTCCAATAAAGGCAAATGCTATAGATGTTATCAAAATTCCAATAACGGCAATCCATGGTGTTTTAGTTTTTGAATGAATTTTTCCTAACGATAAAGGAAGAGATTTGTTATTTGCCATTCCATAAAGTATTCTAGATCCTGCCACCAGTGTAATGAGAACCGTACTAGCTGTAGCAAAAAGGGCGATCGCAGATAGCATAATGCTGCCTTGAACTCCTAATGATCTCTCAGCGATTGCTGCAAGTGGAGCAGCTGATTGTCCCAACTCTTCCCAGTTTATTACACGAACAACCGATAAAGAAACCAGAATGTAAATTACTCCTGTAATTATTACTGATAGAATAATTGCCCTTGGCAGTGTTTTTTTGGGTCTTTTTACTTCTTCTGCAACATTTGCCATGTCCTCAAATCCAATAAATGCAAAAAATATCAAAACAAATGCTAAAATAATTCCACTTATTCCATGTGGTGCATCAAAATAATCAATAGATTCCGTAGTCTCAAATGTCATTCCTACAAATATTATCAGCACCAAACCTCCGGCAGTAATAATTGCAAAAATGGTATTGGCCCATGCGGATTCTTTTATTCCAATAAAATTCACCACAGATAAAATGCCTATCAACAAAACAGCCGTTATAGTGATTGGCAAATCTATAAACTGTGCAAAATATCCTCCAAATCCCAAAGAAACAGTTGCTGCAGTGATCATGGAAGTTATTGCAGTTAACCAACCAATGATAAAGGCAAGAAAGTTGTTTTTGAAGGCGTGTTTTACAAAAGTATACTCTGCTGCTGCCTTGGGAAATAATGAAGTCAACTCTGAATAGCTTAGCCCTGCAAACATTGCAACAACAATTCCACACAGAAAAGAAATCCAGACAGAATTTCCTGCAAATGCTGTAGCCTCTCCGATTAATACATAAATTCCTGCACCAAGAATTAGCCCCACTCCGTACATGGTAAGATGGAAAAGACCCATGTGACGCTTTAACTCAGATAATAGACTTCACCTACTCAAATATCAGCAATGTGGATATAATTTAGTACTGGATTTCACATTTGACGCCCCTACAATTAATCGATATTAACTGAAATCTTTCATAATCTTCCCTAGTATTAGGAAAGTTTGATTTACAATGTTTTTAATTTAAAACGATTTCCGTAATTCTTCGATTCCAAAATACCTTCTTGTTCCAAAAGTTTTTTTTACAAGACTGCATCTGAATTACAGAAACTATGGAACTTCAAAAAATTGCAAAAAAGGGACTTGACAACATTCTATCTGAAAAATCACCCAATATTGTAGATTTACTTTTTGGAAGACATGTTGAAAAAATAGTTGATGCTGAAACCCTAATTAGCGAAGTACAAAATAGGGTGAAGATATCCCTAAAAGTCGGATTTCAATATGGAGGGGTGGCAGAAGACTCTGAAGAATTTTTACGAAATCATATCTTGGAGGAGATAAATATTGTTGTGTTATACGTTGATCTAGT
>JAICHE010000322.1 GCA_025922755.1 Nitrososphaeraceae archaeon | reverse complement strand
ATGCAATTCAAACTAATTTTGGGACCTCATGGTTGATCAGAATGGTAATTACGATTATCCTTTTGGGAATATGGTTTTGGATGGATAGAAAAAAACAGATTTCAAAAATACATCATATTCCAATGCTGGCTTTGTCTCTGGCATTGATTGGGACTTCAACAATGATAGGACATGGTGCTGCTAGTGGAGAGATGGCAGCAGTAGTTTTGGACTATGTTCACAATTTAGTTGCAGCAGTTTGGATAGGCGGAATAATTTATTTTGTTTTTACTTTGCTTCCAGCACTTTCAAAATTAGATACTTCTGCTAGGGAGAAAATGTCTCTAGTAATGATACCAAGGTTTTCAATTGCATTTACTATAGCAATTGGGATAGTCATTATTTCTGGTCCAACGCTGATGTGGCTTTTAGAAAGTGACGTTGGATTAATTTCTGAGTCCATTTATGGAAAATTAATCATTGCAAAAATTGTCATTGCGATAATTATGATTGGTCTAGGTGGATTTTTCCAGTTTAAAGTTCAAAAGTCTGGAGAAAATTCAATTAATTCTAAATCAATTTTAGTACATAGAAGTCTAAAAAGATCATTAAAGGTTGATGTTGCGCTTGGAATTATTTTACTTGGAGTTGTTGCACTTTTGGCAAATGGCACATTGCCTGCAGGAGAAATCCAAAAAGTAGAAGCACAAGAAGTATCTTATGATTTTAGAACAATTGAATTTTCTGAAAGTGCCAAATTCGATATTGAAATCATTCCCTTTACAAGTGGCACAAATACAATTCAGGTGAAAGTTAGTGATTTTGACAATAACAAATTACCTGATGCTGATGAAATTAAAGTAAAGATATCAAATCCCCAAAGGAATATTTCTCCAATAGAAGTTCCATTGGAAAAAATAACCCAGGATGAAAATTCCCCCTCCAAGTTTCAGGGAGAGTTAACATTTGGATTTTCAGGAGAGTGGCAAACAGAAGTTGAAATTCATAGAGAAGAGAATGCCAATGAATCAGTGGTATTGAATTTACTTGTAAAACCAAGATTGCCGGATTTACAAACAGAAATTATTGAATATGAATTTCCTGAATCAACCAAACCACTATTTCCTTTGTATGACGGAAAAGATTCTATTTGGATTAGTGACCCTTCTGCTCCAAGAATATGGCAGTTTTCATTAGAAACTGAAGAATTTACATCGCATCCTTTTGATGGAACAGTTTCAGCTTTTTTAACTATAGATCCTAAAGGTAGAGTTTGGTTTAATGACCCTGGAAGAAACCAAATTGGATATTATGATCCGGATAATTCTGAAATTACAACTATAACTTTACCAGATATTGCACCAGTGATTGATAATAACACGACTACCTTTGTTCAATCTGATTTTAATGGAAACATTTGGATTGTTATAATCAACAAGGATAAAATTTTGAAATACATTCCAGATTCTAACACATTTGAGGAAATCCAGTTGCAAAAAGGATCCTTGCCATTTGCTTTAACAGTTGATAATGACGGAAAGATTTGGTTTACAAAATCTGGAACAGGTAGTATAGGATTTATCAATGTAGAAAATAACGAAGTTACTGAATTTTCCCCTGATCAACCCCTTCGAGCACCTGAAGCGATAATTTCTGACAAACAAGGAAATCTATGGATTGCCGAGCACACAGGCGTAGGAATTGCCAAATTTAATCCAATTTTAGAGACATTTGAGAGAATCCCTGTTCCGGAT
>JAICHE010000321.1 GCA_025922755.1 Nitrososphaeraceae archaeon | reverse complement strand
TCTGCAAGTGTGACATATTTTCCAACCATTGCAATCCTCACCTTTTGATCTTTGTGGTTTATCATAGATTCTGCAATCTTATTCCATTCATCCCAATTTGCAGAGGCATTAACCATTCCGACTTTGCCGAATTTTGTGAAAATAGAATCCAAAATACCTTGGTCATAAAGAATCTGTGGCACTTCAAAAATTGATTTTGCATCATGACAAGAAAGAACATCGTCAGGTGTGACATTTGTAAACATTGCAATCTTTTTCTTTGTTTTTTCTTGAAGTGGTTGAGTACATCTTACTGCCAAAAAATCTGGCTGTATACCAATTCTTCTTAATTCTTGTACGCTATGTTGTGTTGGTTTTGTTTTTTGTTCTCCCACCACATCTAGGGAAGGTGCCAGCGTTACATGTACAAAAATTACATTCTTTGGTCCATCTTCAACCCTCATTTGCCTTAATGCCTCTAAAAATGGCAACGATTCAATGTCACCCACTGTTCCCCCACATTCAACAATTAGAAAGTCTAGTTCTTCATCTTTTGCGATATTTCGTATTCTGTTTTTAATTTCGTCGGTTATGTGAGGAATTATCTGAACACAAGCTCCTAGATACTCTCCCTTCCTTTCAGATTCAATAACTTTTGAATAAACTTGGGCTGTTGTAATGTTGTGAGTTTTAGGAATATTTTGGTTTAAAAACCTCTCATAGTTTCCAATATCCATATCGCATTCACCTCCATCTTCAGTTACAAAGACCTCCCCGTGTGCAATAGGATTCATTGTACCTGCATCATAATTCAAATATGGATCAATTTTGATGCAAGAAACCTTTTGATTGGCTAACTGCAAAAGCTTGGCAATTGAGGAAGTTGTCACTCCTTTTCCAAGCCCGGACATAACACCACCGGTTACAAAAATAAATTTTGTCTGCACATTTAGGAAATGAGTAACAGGTTTTTGTATGTTTTGCCGATCAAACTATTGATTTCTTACACTTGACAAATATCTTTTTAATTTTTTAACTAATGTTAATAATTTCTTTAGACTCTTTTTTATTTCTCCTAGTCTTATATTACTAAGATAACATCTAGGTAGTGGCCACGTGAGGAGGGAAAACTAATCAGTTGCAGTAAGAACTGAAGGCCACTATTCTTTGACGGAAATGGGTGAAAACCTGTCTTCTTGGTATTCTTTATCGTATAATTCTGAGATCATCTCTTTTTGTACCAATTTGTTCAGAATTTTCTCGATTTTAGCAATCTCGATATCAAATCGAATATGTATGTGCCTTGAGGCTGTTGTCTCTCCTTTATCGTGCCTATTTTTAATAAATTCATACATCTGAGATTCTATTTCTTTGGACATTCTATTTCTCCGAATCTGGGACTTTTACCTCTGGGTAAAATTCAGCATTCCTGTTTTCTTCTAGAGCCTTTTTTACATTTGTTATGGTTACTACTGCATCGCTTTTGTATTTTTCAAATTTATCCATTGAATTTACAAGTGATTGAGGATGCCATGGGAGAATCATTTTCTCTATCTTTGCTGCTATGCTTTGTTGATTTGGATTTAAGTCATGTGCAAACTTGTTTCTAATCTCATTCATCATCTTACCGTTCATGTATAGCACATCTGAGAGAAATCCATTTCCATGAAGAATTCTTAATTTTAGATCAGTTGAAAAGTATGGCACATCTAAAAGATGCTCTTGGAGAGAAAATTTTTCATCGATTGCCAAATC
>JAICHE010000320.1 GCA_025922755.1 Nitrososphaeraceae archaeon | reverse complement strand
GAACAGACAATAAATGGTGCAATTTCAACCATTCCTGCATATATGGAAGAAATTAAACAGAATCAAGAAACACTCAAAGTCCAAGAGCCAAAAGAGTTTGTGTACGGAATGATTATGGGAATGGCTTTAGGAATGAGTGGGGCAATTCTAAGTGCTCAAAAAGAAGCACCAACCACAGAAGACCAAATTAAAGTAAGAGACATTGTTTACAAAAATATCCCACAGATTCGTGAGAGAATATTTAGTTGAAACTATCAGAAAACGAAATCAAGTTTTTAGAATCAATGGAAGAAGCAAGAATTGCTACATGTCATAATAATATTCCTCATGTCAAACCAGTGTCTTTTGTTTTTTATCATGGTTTGATTTTTGTTGCTACAGATTATGACACAAGGACCTACAAGAACATCAAGATAAAACCCAGATTTGCTGCCTCAATTGATATTTACAAGTCAGGTAAACACAAGGCCATTTGTTTTCAAGGAAATGTAGAAATTTTAGAAAAAGGAGATGAATTTGAACTCATTTACAAAGTTTTTTACAATAAATTCAAGTGGGTTCGTGATGACCCATGGAAACCAGGAGAAGCACCATTTCTAAAACTAATTCCAAAAACCAAGGTAAGTTGGGGAATTAGCTAAATACATCAAAAGCAAGTAAAGGAAAATTATAGATTAAAAAAATTTAATTTATTCTTGTATAGCGCTGGCATCAGCAGTTGGTGGTGCATTGACTGGGTCAACGGTTATAATTACTGTATCAAATGCCTCTCTGCCATTATCATCATAGACTCTTAACTCAAAGACAAGAACCTTAATTTCGCCATTTGCAACAATTGGGCTCATAAATGAAGGCTTTGCACTATCTGCAGATGCTAATACCACATCTTCGCCAGATGTTTGTGTCCACATGTATGATAGGGGTTGGTTTTCTTGGTCATAACTTGCACTGCCATCCAAGTTAACCTTTACTTTTTCATTTACAATTTGGTCAGGTCCTGCATTAGCAACAATTGGAAGGGATAAGGTGTTTTGAATCGTTACAGTAAGACTGTCCGAAACCCTGTATGTGCCGTCAGAGACACTGCATGTTAGTGTTACTTGTTTAGAGTTTACAACACTTGGTGCAGTAAATGTAGTACCTGCACTTGATGGGTTGTGAATTACCAAGTCACTGGATGCAGATGTCCAAGTATAGGTCAATGGATCATTTTCTACATCAGTAGCAGAACAGAATATGCTTCCAATTGTATTTTCATCGATAATTTGGTCAGGTCCTGCATCAACTATTGGTTTGTTGTTTGCTGGAACTACAATCAAAGTAACTCTATCTGAATCACTTTGGCCTAGAGTGTCAGTTACTGTTAATTGTAATATCACACGTTTTGTATCACCAGATGATACTTCTGGTGCCTTGAAGGAAATTACTGCACTAGTTGGATCAAATGTAACCTTGTCTCCTGAAAGCTGTTTCCATGCATATGTTAACTCATCACCATCAGGATCAATTCCTACACCGGTAATACTTACTTGAGATTCACTAATTACTCTTCGGTCAGGTCCAGCATTAGCCTTTGGTGGGTGGTTTTGTTTTGAAACAGTTACTGTGGCTTCATCAGTATCAAAGTTGCCATCAGAATCTGTAACTTTGAGTTCAAAGATTAAGTCACTAGAATCATCATCAATAAATGGAGAAACGAAATATACTTCTTCTAAGGTCCTTTGATACAAGGTAACTGGAAT
>JAICHE010000319.1 GCA_025922755.1 Nitrososphaeraceae archaeon | reverse complement strand
GATAAAAAATTATGGTTTATTTTACATTAAATGAGGCAAACCAAATTCTTCCTGAAGTAATTGAAAAATTCAAAATAGCACTAGAAAAAAAGAATCAGGTTTCAAAATTAGAACAGCAATTGCAAATGGTTCTTAGCACCACAAACAAATTTGATGAATATGTTCCATTAAAACAACAACTAAACACGGCAATTACACAATTTTATCAGGCATTAGAGATTTTGGAGAAAACTGGTGTGGTGATCAAAAGTATTGATCAGGGATTACTTGATTTTCCTTCAAAAAGATTTGATGAGGATGTATGGTTATGCTGGAAATATGGTGAAGATGAAATAAAATTTTGGCATGATAAAGATGAAGGGTTTATGGGTAGAAAACCAATAGAGGTCAGTGATGAGTCTCTAGTTTGACTTTGATTTTTTTGGTTTCTTAGTTATAGTCTCTAATGGTTTTGATGACTTCCACAACAATCTACACAGGTTTTCAATATTGTTTATCATGTCTTTTGCGTTTGTGGATAATGAGAAGTCAGTATCTGAATTTGAGGATGCTTGACTAGAATCTGACATTACCATTTGTCTGTCTTTTTGAACTGCAATTCTTCCTTGAGATGGTAACTTACAGACTCTGGTTTCAGTTGCATTGAATCTTTTTACAAAAGAAATCATTTCCATGTCGTCGACTTCAACTAAAAGTAATACTTTACCACCGTTTTTTTCACAGATTTTTATTTTTTCTGGTATAATGCTGTGATACATTTTTGAAATATCTTCAAGTGTGGTTGCCAAGTATAATGTATCAGTACAGTTTTCAATCATTTGTGCAATGTCTGTGTAGATGTTTGAACGCCCCTGCACAATTCTCAGAGTTGGAATATTTGTGCCTTGGTTAGTGGTAATTTCGTTGTTGATTTTATCAACGATTGCTTCTCCTGATTTTTTTATCTTCTTGATTTCTTCTTCTTTTTTCTCTAGAGCAATTTTTAGTGCTTTTTCTGGTTCTACGGCAATACAGAGTTTTGGGCTTGAAAGAGTTGTTGAAATAATATTCCTGTCCACTAATTTGTCTACAGTTCTATACATTCTTGCTCTATCTATGTTAAGATCTTTTGCTAATGCACTTGCAGTAATTGGACCTGTTCTTAAAAGACTGAGATAAATTTTGGATTCTAATTCATCCAAGTCTAGCGTTTCTTTTAGTTCGATGGCCAGTTTTTCTACTTGCTCTTGGGCTGACATCAAAATTGGCCACCTCTAATCTCTAAGTGAATTTTTGTGCCTAGGAAGCATTTTGATGCTGTTTTGGTTCCATTGTTTGCGATTAACTTTTTCATGATTTTATGAATTAATTTGAGAACAAAAGGATCTGTGTGTCTTATTTTATTACTGACAATTTGAGGTCAAGCCTACTGGGGAAATGATTTTTTATATTACGTTAAATGCTATAATTGCAATTACTATCATAGCAACTGCATGCTTAATTCCTGCCATGTATGACCCTGCACCAATCTTGCCTGCCGCAAGTCCACCAAAAATCGCTTCAATTACTGCCATGTTAAACAATGCCGATTCCATTAAGGAAATATCCATGTCGGCCAAAGATCCAAATAGTCCTCCTGACCCGCTGTTTCCTTGGTCAATCAAGTCAAGTTGAACTTTTTCAATTTCAGTAAAAAAACTTGTAATTAATAATACTGCAACTGCAATAAAAACAGCATATGAAATGTAAATAGTGTAAGTATATGGTGCAAG
>JAICHE010000318.1 GCA_025922755.1 Nitrososphaeraceae archaeon | reverse complement strand
TGATTTTTCAAAAACCACTGGATAAGCCCGGCAATAAGATCTTACTGCCGACTCCATAGAATTAATTACTTTCAAACTGTTACCTCCATAAATTTACGAGAGATAGGACCTATTCTTACGAGATCTTCTGGTTCATGCTCTTTCCCTAAATCATCAGTTGAAAATAAAGGAGTCAATGAGAATTTGGTTTTAAGATCATCTGCAAGATTTTCTAAAAATCTCAAGGATGCTTTATTGGAAGATGTAACTGTAGCCTCTATGTATTTTATTTCAGATCCTGCCTGATCAAGGGCATGAGACACCAAATTCTGGGCGATCCCTTTATTCCTGTATTGGGAATCAACTGCAGCCTGCCAAACAAATAGTGTTTGAGGGTATTTTGGAGGTATAAAGCCAGTCATAAAGCCAATTACTTTGGAATTCATCTCGGCTACCACACAAGTATCTGAGAAATGATGGCACAATAGAACATAAAGATAATTTGAGTTTTTATCAAGAGGTTCGTTGTTTTTTACAAGACTGCAAATTGACTTTGCATCACTCACACTAGGTTTTCGATATTTGATTTGGGTCAATTTTTATAATTTTAATTGCAATACGGAGTTTTGTGAAGTTAATTTTTCTGCAAAGTATCTATCTTCATTTTCTATGTCTTGTGGCATTCCAAGATAAAACGGAATATGAGTTCCTTTTGAGCTCCCAGAGCCCATTGAAAGTTTTCCGAGAATATCTATCTTTTTTTGAGTACTATCAGAATTAATAATTTTTGAGTCAGCAACTAATCCCACATGAAGTAATTCTTTATCGGAATCCCAGCCTATAACATCAGGTTCTGCACCTTGTAATTTCTCAGGGTTTGTAAACCCATCACATTTTGCATATAATACTTTTAATCCTTTTTCTTGTAATCTTCCAACCATGTTTTTTACAAGTACATCTGTTTTTGTCATGAATACCTATTGAATCCGGACAGAGTTATTGTTTTGTCAGCTTAGAACTTGAAATTCAGCTTTTTTCCATATTACATTAGCAAATCGTCTAAATGACCAGTCTTTGCCATCTCCATTACAAATGACTTTACATTAGTAATGCTACATCTAGGAAATTCCTTTATTTTTCCAGATCTATTTGTAACCAAAATAAAATCTTCATAAATAAAAATTCTGAGACTATCTTTGTTATTCATCAGAATTTTGCCAAATTTTAGGAGGAGTTGTATAAAGAGGCAAAACTGTAGACACGCCATCTAAAGGCCTAATACTCGATAAAACAAACTCCTTTATCTCGTTTTCAGCCATATCATCTGTTTTTACAATACAATCGTAGGTACCAAATACTGGAAGTGCTTCTTTAACTCCTTGGTTTTTTTGAATCTGTTTGGCAACATCTTTATTTTTTTTCACATCGCAGGTAACAAGTAGAAAGGTCGGTTTCACACATGTTCTTAGTGACTTTTTCTATTATTGGTTCATCAGCTAACATGTTGAAAATAAAGTGATTTATTGATATTTTTGAGGATAACCTTCAAACCTATCATTCAGAAGGTCCCTCAATATTTTTCCTATGAGAAATGTCACCGGCCTTTCTCTTTCCTCCACAATATCTACAAGGAGAATCAAGATGGCATTCAGGTCGGTAACAGGGCATATTTTTAATTTATTTGATCAGGATAATATCAGGTTTTAAGCTACTCAGTTTAAAATAAGCTTTGTTTTTTAATTTCTCTCGTTTGATGAACATAATATTTTATCTAATTTTAAGCGA
>JAICHE010000317.1 GCA_025922755.1 Nitrososphaeraceae archaeon | reverse complement strand
GAATATCTCTTAACAGTGTCCCAGAAAATGAGCCCCGGTTCTGCTGAAGACCATGCGGATTTTACAAGCTCTTCCCAGACATCTCTGGCTCTTATAGTTTTGGTAAACTTAACTTTTTCATTTTCAAATTTGAGTTCAAAATCAGTATCATCTTCAACAGCCTGCATAAATTCGTCTGAAACTTTTATTGATATGTTAGCAAACTGAACTTTTGATCTTTCGGAATCATTTTTGATTTCAATAAAATCCTGAATGTCAGGATGGCTGACATCAAGTGTAATCATTAGGGCGCCTCGTCTGCCTGCCTGCCCGATGGTTCCTGTTGTAGTTGAAAGGAGTTCCATGAATGATACTGCACCGGTTGAATAGATGGCCGAATTGTTTACGGGGGCGCCTTTTGGCCTCAAAATAGAAATATCTGTTCCCACTCCGCCGCCAAAAGAATAAGTCCTTGCGGCCTCTTTGCACCATTAGAATATTACTTCAATGGAATCTTCCTTAATAGGCATGTAGTAACAGTTTAAGAGTGTCGACCTTCTGTTTTGTCCGGCGCCAAACATGATTCTTCCGCCTGGTATGAATTTAAAGTTGGATAATAACCAGAAAAAGTTCTCTTCCCATTCTGCTTTTAATTCTTTAGATTTTTCGGGAGAAGCCATTGCATGGGCTACTCTACGCCACATATCTTCCGGTTTTTGCTCTACTATTTTACCGATTTTATCCCGTAGGGCATATTTTTCGAAGAAAACTCTAGCGCGAAGCTCATCCCCACCAAAAGCATCGATGGTTTTTTGCGGCAGTTTCATAACGCCTTCAACTTGCTTAACAAACTCTACAGATTCTTCCGGGTTTTCTACGTTCTCATTAAGTGTTTGTTCCAAATCCGCTTTCAGGTTCTGATCTTCCAGACTCTTCCCGTTTCCGTTCCCATTAGTCTCTGTGGGGTCAAGTTTATCTGAAGCCATTATTACCATCCTCCTTTAATCTAATCGTTACGTACTATCTTGTGCTATGAATCGATTGAACCACAATATGTTGTGGTTGTCAATAGGCTATTTTTGGTGGAATATAGATCAATATAGAAAATTGAATAACTACAATGCATTAGCCACTCAAAAAATTTTTTTGAATATTAAAGCTGTAAGATAAAGAATGGTTGTAATGCATTGTTAAAGTATAGTTTGAAGATATTCCAGAATCTAGTAATATTTTTAGAAGAAATAAAAATCTAATACGGGTGAGATACAAAATATCAGTTTAAAAAACATAGCACTTTTTATATTTTTTCACAAGAGGTCAATAAAAAATTTATAGAAACTCTATCATACGAGAAGGCATTTATTGTATTAGCATATATAATATCAATCATGAGTTCTGATAGAATAAGAATAAATCAAGTTTTACACTTCTGGTTTGGGGATTTGAAGAAAAATGAGGTGCCAGGTGATGATAAGCAAAAATCATGGTGGATGAAAGACACTGAATATGATAAACAGATAAAAGATAATTTTGGAAATGATCTGAAAATGGCGATTAACGGCGAATTGGACTATTGGAAGATAAGTCCAGAAGGCTCGTTGGCATTAATTATACTTTTGGACCAGTTCTCAAGAAATATCTACAGAGATACAAGTAAGGCATTTTCTCAGGATAATAAATCAATACAAATTTGTTTGGAAGGAACTGAAAAGGGTTTTGATAAGAAACTCCATCCGGTCCAAAGAATATTTTACTATATACCCTTAATGCATTCCGAAGATATAGATATGCAGGAAAAATCGCT
>JAICHE010000316.1 GCA_025922755.1 Nitrososphaeraceae archaeon | reverse complement strand
TTCAAGATAACGTCTAAGTACATCAAAAACAATAATGGTTCTAGCATGCCCGATGTGGGATTCATCATATACTGTTACCCCACATAGGTAAATTCTGACTTTTTGTGTTGATTCTAACTCTTTTTCAGAATTGGATAATGTATCTTGAAGTTTCATTTCTACTCTCTTGGCGGTTTTTGTGCTGGCATTCTTTTATGCTCACTTTTTAGATATAGATTATGCACTTTTTCTACTGTTGATTTATCAATTTGGGATTTATTTGCGGTTTCTGCAAGGGATAGTTTTTTATCAAATAAACAATACAAAATAGAATCAATTTCCTCATAGGATACGCCAATTTCTTTTTCTGCTTCGTGCTCTTTCCACAAATGAGCACTGCTTTTCTTTTCAATTACATTTTTTGGAACTCCTAAAAATTCTGCAATTTTTCTTACTTGAATTTTGTAAAGTGAAATAATTGGAACCAAATCAGCTGCACCATCCCCAAATTTTGTAAAGTATCCAATCAAATGCTCACTTTTATCACTTGATCCTAAAACAAGATAATTTTTTGCATTAGCATAATAGTATAAAATATTGGTTCTAATTCTTGCTCTGAGGTTACCCTTTGCCCAATCATTTGGTTCAAGATACATCGAGTACTCTTTGACAATTGGTTTTATGTCAATCAATTTGTATTCTATACCTGTCAATGAAATTATTTTCAAAGCATCTTCTGTTTCGTAGTTTGGAGTAATTTCGGTATCTGGCATAATTACTGCGAGAGTTTTCTCTTTGAGGTTTCTTTTACATAGATAGGCCAAAACTGCAGAATCTATTCCTCCACTTAACCCCAAGATTAATCCCTCTGCATTGTTTTTTTCTAACTGTTCTTTTAGAAATTTTTCAAGTTGTACAGTAATTTTCTCATAATCTTGATTTTCAATCTCTTCGATAATCTCTTGATTCATTTGTTATTTTCGATTATTTCAATGAATAAAAGTTATGCAGCCAATTATTGAATCGCATCAGAATAGAAATCAATAATGAGATACGTTTTTCTCTAAAATTTCTCTAAATATCGACGTAAATTCCGTCATCTTTGACGTCTACCTCGTATGTCTGAAGTTTAACATCTTTGATGTAGTCTTTTAATTCCCCTGTCTTGATATTATAATGCCAAAAATGAAGTGGACATTCTACAATATCTCCGTCTAGTTTTCCTGGGGCAAGGGATCCGTCCTGGTGTACGCACAGATCATCTAAAGCGTGATATCCGTCTTGGTTAAAAACTGCTATTTGTTTTCCATCAATTTTAAATGCCTTGCCTTTACCTGCTGCAATTTCATTTTTTTCAGCAATTTTTTTCCAGGTCACTATTTACGCTATTTCTATCTGTTATTTATTTAGATTCGCATGATAGGATTTTATAGTGACTATTGGTCTTTTTGCGTATTGAGTAAGGTAAAAACTTCTTCAAAACTTGTCAAAGAAGGAAAACTATCATATGAATGGGCAAAATCCCACATGGCAATTCTCAATAATACTATTAGTAGATTAAAAAAATCAAAACCACTCAAAGGTGTGACTTTGGGATTTTGTTTACATATAACAAAGGAGACATCAGTTCTCTTGATGGGTGCTAAAGAATTAGGAGCAACTGTTGCTTGTTGCGGTGGAAATCCTCTTACAACACAAGATAACATTGCAGCATTTCTAGCATCACAAGGAATTCATGTCTATGCATGGCATGGACAATCTGTAAAAGAATATGATTGGTGTATTCAACAAGTTCTAAATCACAAACCTACTATCTTGA
>JAICHE010000315.1 GCA_025922755.1 Nitrososphaeraceae archaeon | reverse complement strand
TTTGTTGGGAAGTGCTTAAAACAATAATGTTGGTTATGCTGTTGTGAATGAATTTGGTCCTGTAATAATCCCTGCAGTGTTTTCAAAAGAATATTTTTGGATGGACGGGAAGAGCCTTTCATTTAATTCACTTCGTGTATTGCTAGATGACCAAGTATTTTTGGAAATAAAGGGAGGCATCTCAGAGGAAGAAATTATCAAGATTGCACAGTCGATGCTGTAGAAAAAAACCACAGTTTCAATAGGCTTAAGTTTATAAAATTTTTAGAAAAATCATGGATGGCTCTGAGATTGCAAGACGTGACCATCAGAGAAACAAGTCAGAGATTGTCAACCTAGTCAAGGAGATGTTCAGGCAAGACAAGTGGGGAGATGAAGAATACAAGAAAAAACTGGAAGAACTGGTCGCAAAAGACGAGGCGCTAGTCAGAGAGGTAATCAGAAAAATAAGGCAAGAAAAAGAGAACTAGGACAAGACAATTCATACACAATCCTTAATTCCTACAGAATCACTTTTGCGTATGAGTAAAACATCAAACAAGGCAAAAACAAAGAAAAAGACACAAGACCAATCCAAATAAAGAGACTAGAATTTTTTCCTAAATAGATTGCAGTTGCAATCTTTATTTCTTAAATTTTTTAATCCATGATTTTTTCCAAAATAATTAACGCAAAAAAAGAAAAAAGAGTTATTGTATGAAATTTCCCTGACTGTGAGGCGTGCATTCTTGGTTTATCTCGCCTGATACTCCCACCACACATCCGCACTTGAGGGTAATAGATGAGTCTGTTGATTTTGACATGAGTATGGTGGAAAGTTTGTCCTATTAAGCAAAACTTATGGTTATGTAAATAATACACACAAAATTGTCAGCATTCTCCAAATACCTCCTTGCCATTATGATAATTGATGAAACTTTCACCAGTATACAACCTGTATTGGTCTTAAGATTCAGTCATTCGTCTACTTTGATATTGTACACACTTTCTAAAATCGGAAAATTGAATTTTATTCATCCTATAATATGCAATATGAGATATTGATATCGTGTATTTTAATCTAGGAAATATGGTCTTGGAAATCTCTCAAAATATTGATCTATCTCTTATAGCAATACTAGTTAGTTCTGTAACTGCTACCATTCTTGCATCTTTGGTAATAATTACCTGGAAAAGTATTCATGAAAACACAAGGGCAACATACTCTCAATTGTTACGTGGATTCCAAGAGGATTTAACAACTCGTCTTAACAAAAACTCTGTTCTTAAAACAACCGAAGATTGTGAACGATATGCAAATGACTATCTAAACACGGTAGATGAAATCGCATTTTTGGACATTAATGGGAAAATCCCTCAAGGCATTGCCAAGTATCTTGAACGCTTTTTTGCTTATGGTCTGAACATAATTGATTGGTTTGATCATTTGGTTGGTGAAGATTTTCTGAAAACGGCAAAGACGAACTGGCCAAACTATTTTCTCTATTGTGAAAAACACAAAATAGCCATAAATCCTGAGGATAAATTACCAAAAATAATGTTAGACTACAACAAATTGCAAGATTATGAATCACTTTAATCGAAAATGATTGAATTGCCACGGACAAAACTAAGTTGTACGAATTGTGCACTAAATTTTTGTGGTCGTCGTTGTGAATGTAAATGTCATGAATTATTAAGAGATAAACATATTGAATAAAAAATTAGTTGAGATGTCTAGATTCCTGTAACCAAAAAGGCCCCAATGCCAATTCCCATTACAATACCAAGTGCCATACAAATCAAGTCAAACCTGATAACTTTT
>JAICHE010000314.1 GCA_025922755.1 Nitrososphaeraceae archaeon | reverse complement strand
TGTTGCATATTTTCCACCACCACTAAAACAGATCAAAGATGGAATAAATCCCATCAATGTAACTTGTACTGAAGGCTTGGAGCTGGTCTTAAAGCAAACAAATGGACAACCTGCATGCTTGAAACCAACAAGTGTTGCCAAACTAATTGAACGCGGATGGGCAATTCATGTTTTACCAGACTATGATTCAGAAAACAATAATTCAGAAATTTTTGCTTTGGGAGAATATCCAGTAGAGACTGAAAGTGTTTCTTATTTTGATGGGACAGAAGGATACATTGCAAAACCAAATAGTAAAGGAAATTTCCCGGCAATTGTAATGATTCACGAATGGTGGGGTCTTAATGAAAACATTAAGGAAATGGCTGAAAAGTTAGCATCACACGGGTATGTGGTTTTAGCTGTTGACCTATACGAAGGAAGTGTAGGGACAACGGCAGACGAGGCAAGACAGTTAATGAGCTCCTTTGAGCAATCCCGATGGACTCAAAATATGAATGCCGCAACACAATACCTGGAAGAAAACTATTCCCCTTCAAGCACTGGATCAATTGGATGGTGTTTTGGCGGTGGTCAATCCTTGAATCTTGCATTGAACAACGATGACATGGATGCCACAGTTATTTACTATGGACGAGTGGTAACTGAATCCCAGGAATTAGAGGTTATTCATTGGCCAGTCCTAGGAATCTTTGCAGAACTAGATTCAGGAATCCCTCCTGAAACAGTTGAAAAGTTTGAGGAAGCCCTAACAAATGCAAAAGTTGAAAATCAAATTCACATTTATCCTGAAGTCAACCATGCTTTTGCAAATCCATCTGGAGATAGATATGCACCTGAGGAATCCAAAGATGCATGGGGCAAGACTATTCAGTTTTTCAATGAAAATTTGAAATAAATCTAGTGTAAAAGTCGTGGAATCTTTTTTACGATATTAGATAGCGAGACTTTTCCAGGTCCCATCACAATTATTACCAAACAAGATGCAAGTAAGATAAGATCAAGTGCATAGCCACCTTGTCCAGTTAAATTTGAAGCCCCTTTTACATGGAATATCGCACCCAACATTATGATAGAAAGTAATGAAGATGAAATCCTAGTCAATACTCCAACAATTAACAATATTCAGGGAATAAGTTCTGCTAAGGCAATTGGTATTTGCATTTCAGCAGGAAGCCCTATAGGTCCTGTTAGAAATCCTAGAAAACCTTCACCGAATTTGTTAGTACCTTGAACAATAAAGATTACACCAATAGCAGAACGAAGACCCATAAAGACAATATCATTTAATTTTCCATCAGAAAATTTTGCGTCTGGCAATATAGTAGTACAAAAAATAGCAAAATAAAACCCTAACCCGCTTAGAAATCAGAAGATGTAGAATAGCCTAAATCCTGCAAATCAAAAATGTCCAAAACGTGAGGAAAACGGTTTTCAAAAAGTGTTATTTGTCAGATTGACATAATACAAGCTCATCCCTATATACAGATCAAGGTTAGTTAAAACATAATATGAATTTCAAATTTATTTTCCTGTCAGTTTTAGTATTAGGATTAATCGTAAATACAGCCTCATTTTCTGATTTAGCTTTTGCCGACAAACCAGACAAAGAAGAAAAGAAAGGCGGGCAAGGTCAAAAGGCAGTACAAAAAACAGAGGCTAAAGCTGAAAGAGAAGAAGTACGAGCAGAAGCAAAAGCTGAAAGAGAAGAGGCTAAAGCTGAAAGAGAAGAAGTACGAGCAGAAGCAAAAGCTGAAAGAGAAGAGGCTAAAGCTGAAAGAGAAGAAGTACGAGCAGAAGCAAAAGCTGAAAGAGAAGA
>JAICHE010000313.1 GCA_025922755.1 Nitrososphaeraceae archaeon | reverse complement strand
ATTTTTCTAAACTGCTTCCAAAATATTTCCAATCTCTAAAAATAACTGACTCTAACAATTCGGGATTATTTGTGGATGAAAAAATTAGCTTTTTAGGAAGAACACTTACTGTTAAAACCAAACATGTGATAAAAAAGCCTGATTTTCATTCTATTCATATTTTGACAGGTCCCTTGAGGGGCTCTTCTTTTGTGGAACGGTATGAATCAAAATCTTTTGGAACCAAAATTATCATTGATGTTAATTTAAAATTCAATGGATTGGGCAGAATTTTTTATTTTTTATCCTTTTTCATAGATAAACAAATCAACAAAGTTATGGATGAATTTGTTTTGGCCTGTGAGTCACAACAAAAATCAATTCGTTCTCTTTGATTGGCACTAGAACAAAATAATGCCAGCTGCATAAATATAATTTGAATTAAAAAGAATTATGACTGAGTCAGTTGTAATAATAGGAGCAGGAGTAGGTGGTCTTTCCTTGAGTGTTCTTTTGGCCCAACAAGGAATTCGCTCCAAGATTTATGAAAAATCCGCGAAAATTGGGGGAAGAACGTCCTCAATGATGTACAAAAATCATATTTTAGACAACGGATTTCACATAATGCCATTTTACACTCAATCGGCTATTTACCAAATTTTTAAAAAAATTGGAATTGAAACCAGTCTTAAATTAAGTAAAGTAGATGCCATTGCCTTCTATACAGAGGATGGTTTTCATAGATATCCCAAGGGTATTGTCGATCTATTAAGGCTCTCAATGATCCCTCTCAAAAGTAGAGTTTCTCTTCTCAAAATTTTACTTCCAATTGCCTTTACTTCGATAAAAAAAACTGAATCGTGGGATGATGTTCCCTTAACTGAATCCACTAAAAATCTCGATGCTAAAACAAATGCATTTTTTGAGGCAATTTGCATGCTTGCTTTTGCTGACAGTGCAAAAAACATCTCATTAGGAGAGTTTGCAAGAACAATAATCAGGGCAAATCCATTCAAAGGAGGAACAAGTGAATTTGCGTATCCTCAAGATGGAGGATATGATATGATATCAAAAGTTTTACTACACTATGCTCAGAAAAGAAACTGTTCTCTTTATTTACAAAGTCCAATAAAAAAAATAATTGTACAAGACCAACAAGTAGTAGGAATAATTGATTCAAATCAAAAATTTATTGATACTAACTGTGTAGTAGTTTCCTATCCTGCATATCATGCTATAAATCAGTTATTTGATAAAGATATTTTTGATAAAGATTTTGTAAATAAAATCAATAAGCTAAATGAGACTACTGCAGTAGTAGAAGTTCATTTTGCCCTTTCTAAAAAATTAGATAAGAGACATGTTGTGTTTCCAGTTGGAAGTCACCATACTGCAAAAGGAATTTTCTTCATATCTAACATGACGCCCAAAGTTTCTCCTAAAGGGGAGCATCTTATTATTTCTGGAACCCCTGTACCTCCAAGTTATGTCAAGAATCCTTTCAAAATTAGAGAAATTGTGGATCAAATGAAAAAGGAAATAAATGAAATCTATCCTGAATTTGAAGAATCTCTTCTTTGGGAGAGGCCAATGGCCTGGAGCTTAGTGGAGTCTGTTGTAAAGAAACCTGGCATGGTCTGGAAATCAAAAATGCCACACAGTGTTGAGGCAGTTAAAGGACTCTTTTTTGTAGGTGATTCTACAATTAGTTATGGTATAGGAACAGATTCTGCCGCACATAGCTCGATTTTATGCCTGCCTAAAATCCTGAAATACATTAAAACAACAAAACCTGTGATTACTCCATTGTCTTGAATTATGCGGCCTTGATTATTCTTGGAAGTTTTT
>JAICHE010000312.1 GCA_025922755.1 Nitrososphaeraceae archaeon | reverse complement strand
TCTGTTTCAATGTGAGAATTCCATTCTGATTCTTTTACAGAACAATCGCAGACCTCACAATCTACCATCTTAGAATTTTTCACATTATTTTTGCAATAAAGTTTCTAAAAAAGGGATTGCTTTAGATGTAAACTTTTTTGTGGTTCATTTTTCGGTCTAGCCTGTCAATTGCCTCATCAAGGGCACGAATGTTAACTTCCAAGAAGTTTGAAAGATGATAAATGGCTCCGTATTTGTCTCCAATTTTTTGCACCATGTTGTTTTTCTCCAAAACCTTCATGTGGTGTTGAACTGCCTTGTAGTCAAGATCAAGTTCTTGCGATAGTTGGTGAGTGTTAAGGGGTTTTTCAAGTAAGAGCATGATTATTCGAAGTCTTGTAAAACCACCCCTTGTGCTAGTAAAGAGGTAAAACAGTAACTTGCGAGTTTCCTTATCTGGTTTTCTTTGTTCGGATTCAGATTTGGATCGAATTATTTCCTTGAATTCTAAGAGTTGTTGTGTGCTCATTTTTCCTTAAACAATAGAACATTTTTTTGCTTAAAACCCTATTTCCAAATCTTTTCCATATCTATTACCATTCAAGTCCAGATAATTACCCTTAAATTGACTTAGAGGGAACTCGACATATCATGATGGCATCACGTGGCTACGATATGACACCCACAATGTACTCTCCAGATGGCAGGATTTACCAAGTAGAGTATGCAATAGAGACAGTAAAGCGTGGAACCTTAGCACTTGGAATAAGAACAAAAGAAGGAGTAATCATGGCGGTTGAAGAAAAACCAAGAGCACTTCAAACAAGTAATGTAACCCAAAAAATCTTCCAAGTAGATTTTCATATCGGAGTGGCAGCAGCAGGATACATTCCAGATGCCAGAGTCCAAGTGGATAATGCAAGATTATTCTCACAGGGTAACAAAATGACCTATGATGAGTCAGTCGAAGTTGGGACCGTTGCAAAACACCTTGCAGACCAATCTCACCAATTTACTCAATATTCAGGAGTCCGTCCAAACGGAGTTGCCTTGATTATTGCAGGAGTTGATCAAAAAGGTGAATCAATCTATGTGACTGATCCTAGTGGAACCTTTGTACAGTATGCAGCAATAGCAATTGGCGCCGGTTCTGAAGAAGTAAACTCATTTTTGGAGAAAAATTACAATGCCGATATGAGTTTAGAAGATGCCGCAGCACTTGCAATCGCAGCAATTAATCTTAAAGCAGAAAAGAAGGAAGGAGTAGATTTTGTAAAAATGGCCAAAGTTACAACCAAAAACAAAATTTTTGAAAAAGTATCTGAATCAGATTTAAAAAATTATTCTCAAAATGTATCAAAGTTTACTGCAGAATAGTCTGCAGCATTATAGATTTGAAATTAGCAACGTCAATTTTTCAGAGATGATTAGCTGATGGGCCTTGGGAGTTACTGGGGAGAAGTACTTGAAGTACTACGTGAAATCATTCCAGTTTATGACAAAGTAAATTCTTACATCTCACTTGGAAAGGATGTCGAACATAGAAATCGAGGAATAAAGGGCCGCGTTCTTCCAGGAAACAAAATACTTGACGCAGGTTCTGGGTTTGGGAATATGTCAAAGACAGCCTCTAACATTTGTAACGGAGACATTTCAATTACACTGTATGATCCTCTTGTTCCAATGTTGAAAAACACTGGAACGTTTTTTGAGAAAACTCCCGACATGGCAAATGGTGTCTTTGAGCACATTCCATTCAGAGACGAGGAGTTTGATGCAGTCTTATGCGGATACTCACTCCGAGATGCAATTAATCTTAGAATTGCAATTTCTGAAATCCACAGGGTTTTGAAAAAAG
>JAICHE010000311.1 GCA_025922755.1 Nitrososphaeraceae archaeon | reverse complement strand
TGGCAAGAAGGATTTGATTATGTAAGTGATCAAGTCAAAACATTATCATCATTAAATTAGGTCAACTATGGGGCTAGCAGTCCAACGCATGAACTGCTAGCTTGTTCCCCGAACGGTTTGAATTCGATGTCATTTTAAATCAAAATAAAGCAGATTTAAACCTTTGAAAATATTATCTCACATCTTGTTTTTTGGGTTTTATTTTTCGAACCGTTCCAGCTAAGATTCCTATTGTGAGCCCAAGCTGATACAAGAAATACAAAAAAACCTCAAAGGTGCTGGGAGTAAGATCAGTAAACCTGCTCAAGCCGGTCAAAACCAAGATCAGCAAACTAAAAAAGATCACAAACCCCTTTGAGTAGCCACGCAGATTTGTGAATTTGAGCAAAACAAGAGTCATGATTGTTACAGATATTGCTAAAACTGCTAAAAATCCAGTATTGATTCCAAATATAAGAAAAATCAGAGAAGCTGCCTCACCTGAACTCGTGGCTTGAGAGACAGAGGATAAATCAATTTTTTCAGGAGATGCAAATCTTGGAACACTCAAAATCGCATTAGCTAGAAATAATACAAACAGGGAAATTGAGACTTTTTTTAAATTATTTTGCAGGCGTGGAAAACGAATCAAAATAGCCCTCCCTAAAATTATCCCTTGAAGTAAGCCTATTGCAAATGTACCTAATACTGCAACAAGCGAAAATATCGGGTCAAGAAAAATATCAGAAAGAAATGGAATTAACGCCAATACTATCATAATTTGTTTTTAAAATGTAATATTAGTTAGAAGATGATACATTATGGTAAATTTACCAAAATTATTTCATTTAGGTTTTGAAATTCAAAATAGGAAAGTACGATTGAAGAGTAAATTTAATAATTTCTTCAAAAGAGGAGCAACCTATGCAAAGATTGGTTTTGTTGTTTGTTTTGGCGGGAATTTTTTCAATATCGACAAATTTCGCATTTTCTCAAGATATCAGTTTGGCAACTTTTCAAGAAACTGCCCAAGTTATTGTAGATAAAAGCAAAACTCAAGACATTACAGCATCCATAACGCTTCAAACTACAAGCATTCAAGAAATCAAAATTCCGCCAGAGTTGGAAAAACAGATTAGAGAAAATAACAGAATAACTTCAGTCATTTTAACAAACCAAGATCAATGTATTTTGGGAGTGTTAGATGAGTCATGTATTTTGATTAATGTGCAAAGAGACTCTTCAGATAAGGGAATCATAGAAATTCAAGACTCCACCAAAGAAGTAGCCGAACAATTTATTGATGAAATTAATCTAGCTTTTGATACCAAAGCAGATTTTCATTCCGTATATGTTCACAGTGATGACGAGATAAATCGAGCATTAGAAACATCAGGAGCGGTTTCAGGCAGAGGGACTGTTTCAGCTGTATATACAATGCCTATGGAAGATACGAATTCAATGTATGAAAAAATTTCTGCGATTTTACTTCCTAAAATAATTCGAGATTCAGATGGATTTTACGCGACAGCAAAAGATCTCTCAGCCAAAGAAAATGCCAAAGTAACATTTTCTATAATCCCACTTGAAAACAATTCTTTGCTACAATTGAAATTATCAGTTGATTATCCCCAAGAGGCCACAGAACTAGTGGAATTTTCACCATTAGAATTTTTAGACACGGATGAATTGAAGCGTTCGGAGTATTTTTCATCTGGATTTTATCCGTTAAACTCCATATTTCAGACTGTAATATTATCGTCAGAACCAACGACCATCTCTAATATCAGAGGAGCAATAGTTCCAACACAAGAGATAGATGGTGAAAAAATCCCTACCGAACTCGCTAAGAAGGGATGGGTTTTTGATCCC
>JAICHE010000310.1 GCA_025922755.1 Nitrososphaeraceae archaeon | reverse complement strand
TCCAAGTAATCCAACAACCTCTCCTTTTTTTGGAGTGGGTAATTTGTACAACCTAAAAGAATTTGGGCCATATTGGTGAATTTTGTCAGTTGCCAACTCACTTGCTAAATTTACAATTGTTATTGCATCAAATGGACATACCTTTACACATATTCCACAACCATTGCAGATGTCCTCATCAATTCTAGCCTTTTTGGTCTCTTCGTTTAGAACAATGCAATCAGCACCAGATTTGTTAACTGGACAATACTTTATGCACTCTAGGCCACATTTTTTTGGCTGGCAAAGTTCCATATCAAGCACACCAACTCTGTGAGTCATGTCGTATCTCGGTAAATCCTTGCTTTATACCTCTTTTGAACCTCTCTGAGCCACGGCGTTACCTTAATAGATAAGAATTTGATTATAACCTTCAAGCCGGCCATAGCGTTAGGGTGCGACCCAATCCCATTCCGAACTTGGAAGTCAAACCTAACGTCGCTGTTGTGCTACTAAGATGCGAGAGCTCTTGGGAAGCAACAGTGCTGGCATTTTCAATTTAATCAATCTATTAATATTGAATTTTTAACATTTAGACAGATGCCCAATTGCAGCGTATGTGGACAAGAATTTTCTGATGATATTAGATTCTTAAACCACATGATGGAAAAACACGGTTTTAGAAATCCAAATGTGGGCAAACCAGACAGAAATAGTAGAGGATACTAATCTAGTTCTTTTAAAATTTCTTTCAATGTTGAAATCTCATCTTTTAAAAAATCAACAGTAGCAATTACACTTGTTTTTGCCGAATCTGAAATTTCATAATTCATTTCTTTTCCAATCAATTTTGTTAATTCTTCTCTTTCTATTATAAGATCATTTAACCTCATTTTGGCATTTTCAACTGTCATTTAATTTCACCAATTTTATGAGAATGGCCATCAGGATGTATGCATTGATCCCCTACATGCTTGTAATGTATATAGTCATGACCTGTATGGTGAACATCATTACAATCACAAGATTTCTCTTCGACCATGTTTGACTAATTGATTTTTTCTATAATAATATGCAAATTAATTTTCATCCTTGATAATTAAAATCACACATTTTGAAGATAGTCTAAAATCAATCTTACTCCAAACCCTGTTGCTCCTTTTGGATTATACGGCTTGGCTTTTGTTGCAACTTGAGTCCATGCAACACCTGCAATATCGATATGAACCCATGGTGTCTTTTCTACTGCATTTTTTAAGAATGCCGCAGCTGTAATTGTGCCTGCAGCTCTCCCTATTCCAATATTTTTCATATCTGCCACTTCGGATTTTATCATATCCATATAATCATCATTTATGGGAAGCTCCCAAACTTCTTCTGTTGTTCTCTTAGAGGAATCATTAATTTTTTGTTTCAATCGCTCATCGTTTGAAACTATTGCCGCAACATTTGTTCCAAGTGCTACAATACATGCGCCAGTTAATGTTGCAAAATCAATTATTGCCTTTGGGGCGTAATTTTTTTCGCCATATGATAAAGCGTCTGCTAAAATCAATCGACCTTCAGCATCCGTGTTTAGTATTTCTGCGGTTTTTCCACTGTATAGTCTGATAATGTCTCCTGGCCTGTATGATTCTCCTCCTGGCATATTCTCAACAGATGGCACAATTCCAACAACATTTAATGGAAGTTTCAATTCTGATATTGCTTTCATAATTCCTAATACAGTGCATCCGCCACATTTGTCAAACTTCATTTCATCCATTTTTTCTCCTGGCTTTAACGAAATTCCGCCAGTATCAAAAGTGACTGCCTTTCCAACAAGTACAATTGGTTTTTCAGTTTTTGTTCCCCCGTTATGTTCTAAAATCATAAGTTTAGGTTCATT
>JAICHE010000309.1 GCA_025922755.1 Nitrososphaeraceae archaeon | reverse complement strand
ATCCCATCAGTAGTAGAAGGATCATGGGCTAGATTGACTGAGATATTCACATTCTCATTTACCTTGGAGTCCTTTATTTTGCTCAGATCTTCCTTACTTTTGGCTTCTATCTCATCATGTACCTGCTGAGCTCTTGCCCAGTCCATTCCCGAGGTATCAATATCGCTTCCAATTACTGTTAGCAGGTTTAATTTTGAATCGAATTTTTTGGCAATCTCCATTGCCTTCTCAAATGCCAAACCAGAAAAATTTGTAAAATCATAAGGAACAAGGATGTTTTGCATCGTAGTTTTGCGTTAGCATAATTTCAAATATTAACATATGTAAAAGAATCACGGGATCTATTCTGAAATTTAATCTTAGACTATTGGGGATGGTTTTGGGGCCTGCGTTATTTTTTTTGGTTCTAATCATACCTACACCAGAAGGAATGTCAGAGCCTGCAAAAGCTGTTCTTGCAATTTCTATTTGGATGATAGTTTGGTGGATAACTGAGGCAATACCTGTCTATGCAACTGCATTACTTCCTCTGGGTTTGATTCCAGTATTGGGAGTTTTACCCGTAAAGGAAATCGCATCTGAGTACATGCATCCAATTATTGTTCTTCTTTTGGGAATGTTCATGATAGCATTAGCCGTTGAAAAATCAGGATTACACAAGAAAATAGCATTTGAATTAATTTCTATTTTTGGCTATTCTCCTAAAAGAATAGTTTGGGGATTTATGATTACTACTGCCTTGTTATCTACAGTTGTGATGAGTACAACTGTAGTTTTGATTCTATTACCTGTTGCAACGGTGGTATTGTCATCTCTTGCAAAATCAAATTCTATGAATCATACAAAATTTAAGATAATATTCATGCTCTCAATAGCGTATTCCTCATCGATTGGAAGTGTTGCCGTATTAATTGGCGCACCTCCAAATCTTCTTTTTGCTGCAACTGTCATGGAAATGTTTGAGCATAAAGTAACTTTTGTTGAATGGTCCATGATTGGTTTACCTCTTTCAGTTAGCATGTTGATTTTTTGTGGGATATACATGACTAGCAAGATTGGAAAAAGTACGATAGAGAATAATAATGAAATTAAAAAAACTCTGATTTTTGAAAAATCTAAGCTAGAAAAATTGACAAATGAACAAAAGACGGTATTGGGTGTAATTATAGGGGTGTTGGCATTAATGTTTACTGCCCCCTTATGGCAACCCGAGAATTCATTTATCACAAATTCAGTTATTGCAATTTTGGGAGGTATTTCATTATTTGTTCTACCAAAAACCCGCTCTGAGAGTTTAATGAATTGGGCAGGAATTGAAAGACTTCCCTACGGATTATTGTTCCTATTGGGGGGAGGTTTTGCTTTGTCACTGGCATTTATAGACTCTGGACTTGCAGAATGGATTGCAATTTCTTTTTCATTTGTAAAGGATTACCCATTTGAGATAATCGTAATTGTTCTAGTAACAATGATCATGTTTCTAACCAATGTTAAATCAAATACTGCAACTGCTGCAATATTTATCCCAATTGTAGGCACCATGGCAATTCTGAACCAATGGAGTCCACTGCCTATTTTATTTGCAATCACTATTGCAACATCCTTTGCTTTCCTCCTACCCATGGGAACGCCTCCAAACGCTCTCATATATGAAAAGGCACAGATTTCAATCAAAGAGATGCTACGACATGGAATTGTTCTTAATTTAATTGCAATTGGATTGATTTCAGTTTTCACAATTTTTATATCAACAAAACTTTTGGGTTGAAAATAATACAAAAATGAAATTTAAAATTATTTTTTGATAAAGAAAAAAAGGTGAGTAAAACTCACTAGATTCTATCAGAAGTTGATTGTATTGAAGGGGTTCTTTCT
>JAICHE010000308.1 GCA_025922755.1 Nitrososphaeraceae archaeon | reverse complement strand
TCATCATCTAATGAAATTATTACTGGTTGTGGTGCTTGTTGTGGCGTTGGTTGATTACTTTCAATTTTTGATTCTAATCTGGAAATTGCTTGTTGAAATTCTGATCTAGTTATAGCATCTGAATCCATGATTGAAAAATATGATCCTGCAAAAAATGCTGCTACTGCCACAACTGCAACAAGAGCTACAATCATTCCTGTTGGAACGGGTTTTTTATTTTGTATTTGCAAATCGGTAGGTTGTTCATTTACGGGTTTTGATTCAACAGGATTCTCAAACTCTGGCGGATCTGAGGGCTGGTCCTGAAAATCTGGATTATCTTTTGAGAATTCTGATTCTTCTATACTTTCTTCATAATCCGTATTTGATTTTCTTTCCTCTGAATCCATATGATCTTAATGCCCTCCAATGCATACTTAATCCTATTGCCAATTTTGAACCAAATTGCGAGCCCCATATACGTGCATTTTCCTCAAAAATATGATGTTAAGAATACATGAAAGCCAATGATGGGATCTGAACCCATGACCTTTCGCTTACAAGGCGAATGCTCTAGCCAGGCTGAGCTACATTGGCACGTTGTAAAATGAAAATTTTGATGGTTTAAAATGTTACCAGTAAGTAATTTTCTTAATTCTTAGGCTAATTCGAATTTCCAATAGTGAATACCAGTCAGTTTATAATCATGATTACAAAAAAATTGTAAATGAAGCACATCAATCCCCTGAAGCTCAAAGTTCTCATGATGATGTTTTTTGGGACTGGGATACTTGGAATAGTGATCGGATTAACTGTCGCTCCTAATTTTTCTTCAGACTCTTCACTGTTAATCACCTTTATGGGCGTTATCAATTTATCATTGGGCGGATTTTTTGGATGGATTTTTCTTACCCAACAACCAAAAGAAGAAGACAGTAGAAAAAGAAAACCCAAACGCAAATAACAAAACCATCAAAATTAGATCACTGGTTTCAAATTTTAGAGTCTAACTCCGATTTAAGGTGGTAATTATTATAAAGTATAAATAATAATTCTCAACCAAAAAAACCGCATTGCTAGATTTAGTTGCAAAAAAATTATTTCTCACAAAAGGAGTAGGGGTTCATGAAGATCGCCTAACAAGTTTCGAGTTTGCTTTACGCAATGCTGGGATTGCAGGAACCAATCTAGTTTTAATTTCAAGTATATTTCCACCTCATGCTAAATTGGTATCAAGAACAGAGGGCTTAAAGGAAATAAAACCTGGCCAAATTCTTTTTACAATATATTCTAAAAATCAAACAAATGAACCCCATAGGTTATGTTCTGCTTCGGTGGGTATTGCAAGACCAAAGGACCCTAATAGATACGGATATCTTTCTGAGTATGAGGCATATGGGCAAAATCAAACCCAAGCTGGAGATTATGCAGAAGATATTGCGGCACAAATGCTTGCTTCTTCTCTAGGAATTCCTTTTGATATCGACAAGAGCTGGGATGAAAAAAGACAACAGTGGACAATCTCTGGACAAATTTACAAAACTCAAAACATTACTCAAAGTGCAAAAGGCAACAAAGATGGGAAATGGACTACTGTTTTTGCAGCAGCTGTTCTTTTAGTATGATTATTTTTTATATCCTTTAAGAAAGAATATTGCAGCTGCAATTCCTCCAATTATTATAATTATTAAAATCACAATAGACTCATCAAAACTTGTTTTACTTGGAGGTGTTGACATCTGCTCTCCAATTGTAAACTTCAAGTCATTTGCATGGATTGATGATTCTTTTCCAAAAATGTACTTTCCTTGTATTCTTTCACCTTCCTCAGGATCAAAAACCCATCCCATTTGAGTAAGTTCGGTGGGAATTTTTTCACCATCAATCTCTCGTGTTGGAACTATTGCT
>JAICHE010000307.1 GCA_025922755.1 Nitrososphaeraceae archaeon | reverse complement strand
TTTTCTCCAGTAAATCAAAAAGAAGAAATGTTATTAACCAATTTTTGAAATATAGTGTGATGCACTTGAGAAAAATTCTATTTATGTCATTGATTTTGTTTGCAGCATCTGCAGCTCCTTTGTCTTTTGGATGGGATGGATCAATGGCAATGGATGCAGACAAGAGAAATGTGGATCTTGGTCAAATTATCACTTATGAGGGATATCTTTATGGAGAATATCCAATAGATGGCAAACTTGTTTCAATAACTGTCTATGAGAAAGAAACAAAGAGAATAATCCTAACTGCAGAGACTGCTCCAGGGACAAAGTCTGTAGATTATTTTGAAAATACTGCATGGCCATTTACCTTTCAGGTGGGAACTTCCTACAAGGAGTTTTCTGCCGGCAAAACCTATGTTGTAGAGGCAACATATGATACAAAGTCTGCACAGCTAGAATTTCTTATTCAATCTCAAGCAGAACCTGTTTGTTTGGATATGTTAGGCGATGATGAGATAATCGTGTTTACAGACAAGGAAAACTATGACCATGGAGATGTAATTAAAATATCTGGCTGTCTTTCAGAAAAGGCATTTACCAATAAAGTCAATGTTGCAGTGTATGATCCTCAAGGAAACAAAATTGGCGTAAGCACAATTGCTCCGGATTCAGACAGAACGTTTTCAGATACCTTTGTCATTGATGAAAAGTTTGGAATAGATGGCACCTATTCAGTAGAAGCAGATGCTAATGGATTGTATTCCTCATCAAAATCATTTGTTGTCCCTGAATTTGGAGAAGTTGTTCTAGTTGTAATGTCTATTGCAGTGGCATCTGTTGTACTGGCATCCTCAAAATATTCCAAAATAATGCCCAAACTGTAACTTTGAAATCAAATTATGAAAGTTTGGAAAAAAGAAATTTCCAGATGCATTTGAGGTTGTAAATTCTTGTATAAAAAGCACCTAAGAATTTGTAAAAATATTAAAATTTGTATAAATTTGATTTGAATTTTAAATGATTGTAAAGAAAAATCACCATGTAGGTTAAATTCCATTTTCACTATAATATTATGACGAGGAAACTATCAGACCTGCTGATACTTGAGGGGTAAACTTCAAAGAGGTGGGCAGATAGGTGAGGAAAACAAGAAACAAGGTTGAAGAATCTAAAGTTTCAGAAAGCGTTTTCCGGTTTATCCTCGTTATCACAATACTTTTTTTTGGTTTTAATTTGAAATGAAATGATGGTATCCCTTGTCTGCAAGTCTTACCAGTTTATCTTTTTGAATGTAGACTCCATTTCCTTTTGTGACTGATCCAATCTCTACAATTGGTGTTCTTGTAGCCTTTGCAATGCTTGTAATTCTTGATTTGTATTTTTTTGGGACAGTAAAGACAATCTCGTACTCTTCTCCTGTGTGAAATACAAGTGATTCAAAGTTTTTCTTGTGATGTTTGGAAAACTTTTCAACACCTTTGTTTGCAGGAATGTTTTCTAAAATGAATCTGCATTTGCTTTGTCTTGCCATTTCATTTAGTGTAGTAGATAGACCGTCACTAGAATCCATTGATGAAGTAAAGTGAGAACCTGCCTTTAATCCGAATTTCAATCGAGGTGATGGCGTTAACACTGATTTTATTGCGCTTTTTGCAAAACTATCTCTTGTTTTTATTTTTTTTAAAAGAATTTGCAATCCTGCACCAGTAAGACCAAACGGACCTGTTGCAAAAATCAAGTCACCAGGTTTTGTGCCTTTTCTTTTGGAAATTTTTTTTGCAAAACCAAACAAGCAGACATTGAAAACAAATTCCTTTCCTTGGTTTGTGTCTCCGCCCAAAATTTTAATTCCAAATTCTTTTGAAGCTTGCTTTATCCCTTGTGCAATCTCTGAGATTTGTTTTACAGAAATC
>JAICHE010000306.1 GCA_025922755.1 Nitrososphaeraceae archaeon | reverse complement strand
GCAAAAACTGCTAAAACAACAACCAAAGCAAAAACTGCTAAAACAACAACCAAAGCAAAAACTGCTAAAACAACAACCAAAGCAAAAACTGCTAAAACAACAACCAAAGCAAAAACTGCTAAAACAACAACCAAAGAAATAGATCAACCAGAAACTGAATCAATAGCAATAAAAGCATAAGATTTGTTCAAAACTTATTGAACTCTCCAAATGGGTTTTCACAAAAAACCATCAATTTGGGGGATCGAACTTTTTCTTTAATTATTTTAAAATTTGATAATGGATATTTTGTCTCCATTAGCGAAGGTAAATCTAATCTTGGGTCTATGGTAGTCTCATTAACAATGGGGCAAAATCCAATAACCACAACTGTAATCCCATCAAAATCTGAATCTCTTTTTCTAAAACTGGTTGCAGAAAAAATAAGCAGCAATATTCATGGAATAGCAATCGTATCCACATACGTACAAAAAGAGATAGATTCAGAGACTGCAAAAGTCTTAATGTCAGAAATAATGGAGATTGTTCAAAATTGACTGATTTACGTAATTATATCTCACTGATTAAAAAAACCAAAGATCTCAAAACCATCAAAAAACCAGTTTCCACAAAATATGAGGTAGCAGGCATAACAGCAAAGGTTGATGGTTCATTTGCAGTATTATTTGAAAATATTAAAGAAAGTGATTTTAGATTAGTTTCAAATCTTGTGGGCACTAGAACAAGGTTTTCTCAAGCCGTAGGAAGCAACGAAACAAAAATTCATGAAAAGGTAATTTCTGCAATAAGAAAGGCAAGAAAACCCAAAATTTTACAACAAGGAAAATTTATGGAGAATGTTTCCCATGATCTATCGATTTTACCTATTGTAACCCACTTTGAAAAAGAATCAGGTCCTTTCATCACCTCTTCTGTGGCATATGTAAAAAACCCTGAAACTGGGAAACAAAATTCTTCATTTCATAGAATGATGCCAATTGACAAAACCCATTTTTCAATTAGAATGGTTGAGGGAAGGCATCTTCATCGATGCTTTATGGATGCAAAGGAACATGGGCAAGATCTAAAAATTGCAATTACAGTTGGTGTACATCCTGCTATATCTATTGCAAGCGCATATCAAGCCGAGTGGGGGAAAGATGAAATTGACATTGCAAATTCTTTATTGGGAGGAAAATTAACTCTATCAAAACTCCCTTTTACAGGATTGAAAGTTCCCTCAGGAACTGAAATTGTCATGGAAGGAAAAATCCTTCAAGACAAAACTCACCCCGAATGGATGGTAGAAATGCTTCAAACATATGATCATCACCGTAATCAACCTGTTTTTGAATTAGAAAATCTATACTTTAGAAATAATCCTATATTTCATGATGTTTTATCTGGTTTTACTGAACATCGTTTACTAATGGGAATGCCAATTGAATCCAAGCTTAATGGCGAGTTAAAAAAAACACACCCACAAACAAAACAAGTTTCAATGACTAATGGTGGGTGTAATTGGTTACATGCAGTTGTACAAATAAAAAAGAAAGCAGATTCAGATGCAAAAAAAATTATTAAAAAGACATTTGAATTACATCGTTCATTAAAACAGGTAACTGTTGTGGATGACGATATTGACCCCAATAATGCAGAATCTGTAGAATATGCTATGGCTACCAGATTTCAAGCAGATAGGGATTTGGTAGTTCTAACTAAGGTGCGTGGATCTAGCCTTGATCCATCTAGTGATCAAAAGAATTTACAAACAGCAAAAATGGGCATAGATGCTACCAGGCCATTATCTAAAAGGCCTGAGGGATTTGAATTAGCAAAAATCCCTAAAATTGATAAAATTAAACTTGAAAAATATTTCAAATAACTGATACCGAAACTAATTAAATTAGATAAAATCTAAACTAAATACT
>JAICHE010000305.1 GCA_025922755.1 Nitrososphaeraceae archaeon | reverse complement strand
GAGAACAGATATTGGATGATTAATTTCGACGCCGTCTATTATGACTGGGGCAGTTACAGATAATCCTCTCCAACCCATGTCAACTAGAGTTTTTGTCTGATCTTTTGAAACTACATAATCTGTCAAAGTTCCCTCCAAAATTACTTTATAGTCAATCGAGGCATTCAGGTTTCTTCCTTTAAGATGAAAATCATAAGTGACAGTTAGTGCTGAAATTGAGGAACCACTTCCATCATTTTGAATTTTAGAGTTTAGTCTATCAATCAAGGCACGAACTTCGGGATTGCTCTCATCTGCAACTCCACTTACAGTCCACTCTTTGGTATGTAATTCATCAAATAGAGTTCCCCCGTTAGGATATTCAATGAAAACCGTTTTTTGATAGTTTACTTTAAAAAATGATTCATCACTGTTAGGGTTAATTTGTGCATTCATTTGAGCTGCCCAAGCTGGAGAACTAGAACTAACAATAAGAATACTGGTAAGAAGAATAGTTAGAGCGACTACCCTAGACACAGAGTAATTGCTTTGATTAAGAGTAATAAACTTATCCTCAAAACAGATCGGGTTTTTTTGAAAAAGTAATATGGAGTATTATTCACAGAATTTACGGTTTTAGAAAAGATATGATGGTTACAATTTTAGCGGGAGGGACAGGTTCTGTCAAACTAGTCAGAGGTTTAGTCTCACAAGACATTAAAGTAAATGTAATTTCCAATGTAGGAGACAATTACTGGCTATACGGACTTTATGTGTGCCCTGACATTGATACTATAATTTATGGTCTTGCAGATCTACTTGACCAAGAAAGAGGATGGGGCATAAAAAAAGACACATTCAACTTTTTAAGACAAATGGAGATCTTTGGCGAAGAAACTTGGTTCAGAGTAGGAGACAGAGATGCAGCAACTCATTTGATTAGAACAAACATGCTAAAAAATGGCAAGAATTTGAGCGACATTACAAAATGGATGTGTGAAAAATTTGCAGTTACTGCAAACATAATTCCAGTTACTGACAATAGTGTAGAGACAAGAATCACTACTGACAAGGGAGAATTGCACCTTCAAGAATATTGGGTAAAACATAGAGGAAAAGATGCAGTTGAGGGAATACAGTACATCGGAGCAGAAAAAGCAAGACCAAATCCTGAGGCAGTAAATGCCATCCATGATGCAGACTTGGTAATTCTTGCACCAGGAAATCCACTGACATCAATTGGACCAATGCTTCAAATAAAAGGAATAAGAAAAGAACTCTCAAAAATTAAGAAAAAAGTAATTGCAGTAAGCCCTCTAATTGGAGATAAAGCAATTACCGGTCCAGCAGCCAAATACATGGAGGCAGCAGGAATTGAAACAAACGCATATGGATTGGCAAAAATGTATTCTGATGTTTGCTCAAATATCATAGTAGATACTAAAGACAAAGCATTGTTGAAGAAAATTCAGAATCTTGACATGAAAGGATACGATACAAAAATTACAATGAAAAACAAAATTGCAGAAGATGCTCTTGCTAATTTTATTTTAAAACAAGTTCACGTGTAGTTTGAAAACCGCAGCAGTAATTCCAGTAAAAACATTTTCTAAAGCCAAGACAAGACTTGGGTTGTCATCAGAAAAAACTGAAAAAATTTGCGAGATAATGTTAGAAGAAATTCTTCATACCTTAACAATTTCACCTCTAATTGATAAAATAATAATAGTTACCAAAGACCCAAGAGCTTTGGAGATTAGTAAAAAGTTTGATGTCATTCCAATTACAGATACAGAAGAATCCGGAGTGAATAATGCAGTTTCGTTAGCAGATGACTATCTAATAAAAAACAAATTTGATGCATCAATTGTTTTTCCTCAAGACATACCATATATGAAAACTCAAGATATCGAATTTGTCTTAAAATTCAAG
>JAICHE010000304.1 GCA_025922755.1 Nitrososphaeraceae archaeon | reverse complement strand
CATTTTAGAATTAACAAGAGGAAAAACTGCAGAAATTATTGGAAATCTCACTGCAATTCTATCAACTATCAAAGGTTTGTCAACAGGGTACGGCAGAGATTTGCAACAAATAAAATCATCCATTTGGTCTACCTCAAAAATATCGATTAGTGCATTACTGATTTTAAAATCGATGCTTCTTACCCTTAAAGTAAATGACAAACAAATGAAAAAAGCTGCCAACTCTAGTTATCTTATTGCCTTGGATATTGCAGAAAAACTAGTACTAAAAGACATTCCGTTTAGAACCACTCATAAAATCGCGGGCTCTCTTGTGCAGCAAGCTCATAATTCTAAGAAACCTTTAAACAAATTAACTTCAGGAGAAATAAAAAAATCGGTACAAGGAACCAAAGTTAATCCAACCCTTGTTGCTGAGATAATAAAAACAACTACGACAGTATCTTCTTTGAAGGATCGAATTTCTTTTGGCTCTTCAGGATATGCTGAACAAAAGAGAATGATAAAGAATCGTATGAAAAAAATCAATAATTTCAGAACAAATACCACAAAACGAGAAAATGAACTTTCTAATGCAATAGAAAGGTTAAATGAAAAAATTTCTAATTTGATAAAATAATTAGAAAAAACATGAATTTTGAACAATAAAGTGACTATAAGAAGAAATTATTCAAAAAATAATAGAAAACAGCGGGTCTAGAGGGATTCGGACCCTCGACAACCGGATTAAAAGTCCGGTGCGCTACCTGGCTGCGCCATAGACCCACAAAGAATTTTGCTCAGAGTGTATAATTTAGTCTTTTACAAAATTTTTTGCAGTTACAGAAACTTTTAATCTAGGATTTTGCTGAAAAAAAATTGTGCCCTTGTAGTATAGCCCGGTCTAGAATTCGGCCCTGTCACGGCTGAGACGCGTGTTCAAATCCCGCCGAGGGCGCCATTACTTCTTTATTTCTGAAAATACATCATCCAAAATTTTCTGATTAGCAGCTGCGATAAAAGAAACTCTAGTCTCATAACTAAGATCAGCATCCAAAGAATCAAAATTTTCATCTAATAGTATCCCTCCAGCTTCTTTTACTATCAAATATCCTGCTGCAATGTCTTGAATTCTGATTTTTTTTCGAAGATCAATGAAAATATCCATCAACCCCCTTGCAAACATTGCCATCTCAAGTGCATTGGCCCCAAAATGTCTAGTGTGGTGATGCTGTTCAAATATTGGATGTAATTTTTGCATTAATTCTGGAGTTGCCCCTGATGTGTTAATTCCTACAATTTTGTAAATCGGATCTTTGTTATGAACCTGAATTTTATTTTCATCTAAAAAGGCTCCTTTGTTTTTAGAAGCCCAATACATTTCTCCAGAAGAAAGATTTGTTATTACCCCATCAGTTATCGAGCTTAATTTATCATGGGTGGCAAAGGCAAGTGAACTACAAAAAAATGGTACGCCTCTTACGGAGTTTGCAGAACCATCGATTGCATCCATTATGACAAATCCCTTTGGTTTGTCTGAAAGTTCAACTCTTCCGCACTCTTCTCCTAAAACCACACACTCAAAATTAATTTCCTTTAGATAATCAAGAACAGTTTTTTCCGCAATAATGTCTATGTTTCGTGAAATATCTCCTCCTGCACCTCTTCCAAAATCCCCTGCAGCATCTTCGGTCCCTGCCAAATCTTTTACGTTTTCATAAATTTTTTCTGAAGCCTTACGAAGAATATCGACTACTTCCACTCTTCTTAATTTTATTATTCGTAATTTAAGTGAAGGAAGTTTTAGGGAATTGAAAGCATAAATAACAATATGGCAGCTGACCGTTGTGAGCGGTAAAGATCAGTCTGTAGTTAGCAAAGAAGCTTTGATGAGTACAAAACCTGGAAAACAAATAATGAAACAAGGTCTTTT
>JAICHE010000303.1 GCA_025922755.1 Nitrososphaeraceae archaeon | reverse complement strand
TAGAGATAAAGCAGGATCGCCACTTCTTTCAAGAATGTCTTTGGAATATCCTGCCAAGGTCAATGAGTTTGATAATGCCTTTTTAATTCCTGAGTTTATCTGTGAACGACTCATTTGGAAATTATCTTTTTTTGTCACTGGGCTAAATTACCGAAGCTGTATTATAACAGATTTCCAACAAACCAACCCACATCATAACTTTAGTTATATCGCACTTTTCGTGCGTGGGAGGGGGGCTTTCCCTTTTTACTGATAGTTGATAAACTCGTTTACACCTTTATCCAGTACGCTTTTGAAAATAATAGCTAGAAATGTGTAACTAAAATACTTCTTTTGGTCGATACTCGCCGAATACTTCTCTGAAGGTGTTGCTAATCTCCCCAGTTGTAGCATATGCTTTGGCTGAAGTGATAATGTAGGGCATCAGATTTTCATCAGTTTCTGCTGCGCTCTTCATTGCAGATAATGCTTTTTCAAGTTTCTTTTTGTCTCTTGATTCTCTTAATTTTTTAAGTGCCTTTTTTTGTTGAATTTCAATTCTGTCATCTATTCTCAAAAGTTCAGGTTGTTCTTCTTGTTCAGAATACTTGTTGACGCCAACAATAATTCTATCACCTTCATCGGTTTCTTTTTTAAGACGGTATGCGTTTTGCCTTATTTCAGATTGGAAGAAGCCCTTTTCAATTGCTTTGACAGAACCGCCCATTTTTTGTATTTTTTTGAGATATTTCCAAACACCATCCTCAATTTGGTCGCATAGCTCTTCCAGATAGTGAGAGCCAGCCATCGGATCTGCAGTCTTTGTGATTCCACTTTCATGGGCAACAATTTGTTGGGTTCTCAGAGCAATTTTTGCAGATTCTTGGGTTGGAAGTGCCAAGGCCTCATCTCGAGAATTTGTGTGAAGTGATTGGGTACCACCTAGCACAGCAGCCATTGTTTGTATTGCAACACGAACAATGTTGTTGTCAGGTTGCTGAGCAGTTAAGGATTCTCCACTTGTTTGAGTATGGAATTTTAATTGCATGGAACGAGGGTTTTTTGCATGAAACATTTCCTTGAGTATTTTTGCGTAAACTTTTCTTGCAACCCTAAACTTTGCTACCTCTTCAAAGAATTCTATAGTGCAGCAGAAAAAGAATGAAAGACGTGGTGCAAAGTCATCTATTTTGAGCCCTCTGTCTATACATGTCTGAATATATGCAATTGCGTTTGCAAGTGTAAATGCAACCTCTTGTGTTGCAGTACAACCAGCTTCACGCATATGATATCCTGAAATTGATACTGGATACCAAGAAGGGACTTTTTCTGCGCAATACCCAATCATGTCACCAATTAATCTCATTGATGGTTCAGGAGGATAGATGTATGTGTTTCTTGCAATGTATTCTTTTAAGATATCATTTTGAGTGGTACCTCTTAGCTGCTCGCTTTTGAATCCCTGAGATTCTCCAACTGCAATATAGTATGCAAGCAAAGTTGATGCAGTTGAATTTATCGTCATAGAAGAACTGACTTTCCCTAGGGGAATGCCATCAAATGCAATCATCATATCCTTTAGAGATGCGATTGAAACACCGACCTTTCCAACTTCACCTTCGGCTTGAGGGGAATCAGGATCATATCCAATCTGTGTCGGAAGATCAAAGGCCATGCTGAGTCCGGTCTGTCCTTTTTCTAGCATGAACTTGAATCGCTCATTAGTTAGTTTTGCATCACCAAAACCAGAATACTGACGCATTGTCCAAAACCTATCTCGATACATTCCGGGATGAATTCCTCGAGTAAATGGATATTTTCCTGCATCTTCAGATGGTCTTTTTTTAGAGGATTTTTGATAAATTCTTTTTACGGGAAAATTTGAATCAGTAAAAATCTTTTTTTCAGGTTCTTTTGATTTTGATTTTTTTGTT
>JAICHE010000302.1 GCA_025922755.1 Nitrososphaeraceae archaeon | reverse complement strand
CAATGGAAAAATTTGAAACCCGAGCTAACCTAAGATTCAGTACTTTGATTCACAAACTGGGCAAACCCTAGAATCATCTCTTTCGATCAAAGTTACCCCAATTTTGTATTTCAAGCAGTTTGGGCATTCATATAACTGACTCATACCAATCTAGTGTTTTTAGGATATTTAGTTTCATGTAAGTTAGAAATATTTCAGACTTTTTTTTCAAAGTAAATTAATTTAAAATTATTTTTAAATTCCACCAAATAGAGAATAGATAGTTAAATCATGCCGTAATTACCATACCTGATAATGTATTAGAAATTGATATACGCATAAAAACAATTTTCTTACATGAAACAAAAAAAACCCACTAAAATTTTACAAGATATTCCCGTAGAATTAAGATCAATAATTAAAACACCAATTACCATTCCTCCAAATACATCCATACTGGATGCAAGAGACATACTACTTCGGCATCGGATAGGACGGTTAGTAATAGAATTTGGTAAAAAACCTGTGGGAATTATCACGGAAAAAGATATTGCAAAAAGTGTTTCTATTTTTAATAAAAAGCCACTAGGAAAAATTCTAGTCAGAGAAATAATGTCAAAAAATCTGATAACAGCTTCACCTGATGCATCAATTCATGATTGTGCTAAACTGATGAAAGAAAATGCAATTAGTTCTGTTGTTGTTAAAAATAAGAAAAATAAATTAGTTGGAGTCGTTACAAAAACTGATCTTGTTTCAACTTTTCTAATTCAAAGTACAGCATCACTTGCCATATCAAAAATCATGTCAAAAAATGTAATAACAGTCTCTCCAAACGATTCAATATTTGAAGTTGAGAGTGTTTTGTTTAACAACAACATTAGAAGAGTGATTGTTGCCAAAAATAAGATTCCTGTTGGAATCATTACATATCGAGATTTTATTCCAGCAAAGACTTTTGATTTGCATCGAGAATTTACCGATCCCGTAGAAATCTCAGAAATTGCGCAGAATTCTCAAATCAACGAATTTAATGTTAATCGATTAAGCTATCTTCTTACATTTGCTGCAAAAGACATAATGACCAAAAATCCATTTGTTGTTTATCCAGACGACGTCGTTTACACTGCCGCAATATTGATGATAAGACATGATATCAGTGGAATTCCAGTCATAAAAAACAAAAAATTGGTTGGCATAGTTACAAAATCTGACATCGTAAATGTATTGGCAGATGTAAAATAATCTCAGTTAATCGAAATTATTTTTTATGATCTCCCCAGACACAAAAGATACAGGAATCATAGTAGACATTTGATATTTTTCTGGTGCAACCACACTTACAAGCGCAATTTTTTTGCTGCATTCTTATCTGATTGCTCTCCTACTATTTCTTTGATAGTTTTTTTGTATGCTCAAAACCCATCTTCAGCAATTTCATGGCCACAATAAAAGTAGTTAACTCTGAATCTATGTCGATCCACCCTGCTTTGACCCCAAGAGAAAAAGGCTGAGTCGCTTTAATTTTTACAACATGCTTTTTGCCTATTTTTTGTTATTATTGTAAATGATACAATGTGTAAAATTCGAACAAACACTTTCCCATATAGTAGAAAAAACAATTCTATTTCATGAAGATTCTCATTATTGATGATAATCAAGATATTACCGATCTATTATCAAAATTCCTAAAATCAAAAGGAATTGAGAATGATGTGGCAAACGATCCATTTGATGGATTAAACCAAATTAAAAATGAAAAATACGATGTTATTCTTTTGGACATGTCGATGCCCGAATTTAGTGGAATTGATATTATTGACACACTAGACAGAGAAAAAATTCTCCAAGACCAGAAAATCATAATATTTTCTGCAATCTCTCTTACTTCTAGTCAGGTTATGGGATTGCTTAAAAGAAATGGAATTAAGGATTGT
>JAICHE010000301.1 GCA_025922755.1 Nitrososphaeraceae archaeon | reverse complement strand
TTGTAAAGCCCCTCAATGGTAAAATCACTAGTGTGATATCTTGTCATATTGGTCGACAAATTCCTTTGTACTCATAATTTGTCTTAAATGCTCAAACATTTTGGCTTGGTTTTCTATTTCTGTTTTAGTTCTATTGTCTTTGTTGATGTTTTTTAAATTGTTTCTAGCTTCTTCAATTGAATTTTCTAGATGTAATACTATTTGGTTGTGGAGACTATTGTTGAACTTCTCATTAACAAATTTTTCTGTCTCTTCAATGGTTAAATGAAAGTTTTGTTCCACATTTGGATTTTCCTTTAAAATTTTAGCCATCGACATCACATTGATCACTTGATGATAAATTTCTACAATTTGCTGCAAAGAAAACTTTTCAGAATTTTCCAAACCAACTTTAATTTTTTTTTGTAGATTATTTGATTCAGAAATAAACAAATCAGTTGGTTCATTAGTCAAAGGTGTGTTGTCATTGCTCACAAAATATTTTTTTAGATGAATTAGATAAATGTAGATCTCACTATTACAATATTTTTTATTTTTATTTAAAATTGTGCTCAAAAAAATATCTATTTGATTTATTCTTCTATTCTACATTTTGAGCAAAACCATTGCATCTGAGTATCTTCTCTTACCATCAATTTGCCACATTTTTCACAATGTTTTATCTCTGTTCCAAAACTCATAATTTTTCCTTCTCTTTGTTTGAAATAATAAAAATTGTGAAAAATTCACCCTACATCAAAGAAAAGTGTTAAAATAGGGTTATAGGAGATTCAACTCAGATATGGCAACTAAGAAATCTTCTGGACGTTCCCATGGATTTAAACACAAATCCAGAAAAGTCATGACTAAGAAAGCCCCAAGAGGTGTGTCTTTCTTGTTGAGGGAATACCAAGAAGGTGAACAGGCACTTGTTATCATTGATCCTAGACAGCATAAAGGCTTGCCACACAGAAGATACCACGGCAAAGTGGGAAATATCACTAATGTGGGGAGACGGGCAGTAACTTTAGATGTCAAATTAGGTAATAAAACAAAAACCTTAATCACTAGATTGGATCATATCAAACCATTCGGTGTATGATATGGAAGAAGTAAAAAAGAAACAGGCTGTATCTCTTTCTGAAGTTAAAGAAATTTTAGGAAAAGTCGATCCTGAGGAAATGGATCAAATTCAACGTTGGACATATGATTATGTTTCAAAATTTGTGACAATAGATCCTAAGGAAGCAAAAGAAATGAAAAAACAACTAATGAAAGAATGTGAACTTACAGAAGAAGAATCTGTAGAAATTGTAAATATTAGACCAACCAGTCTTGCAGAACTACGTTCTTTTACATTTGGTTGGAAAAAACTCATTCTAGCAGAAACTCTCGAAAAAATGCTCAATATCCTCAAGGGGCATTCTTAATTTTCGTGGAGGTTTTTATTTTGTACAAGGAGCAACATTCCCCTAGAAAGTATGAGGAACATGCTTATGTTTTGGATTTCAACCCTCGTGGAAAATCAACAACAGTTAGAGGGAGGGATGGAATTATTGTTACTGCGATAGGAGAAGATAGGTTAACTATTTTAGAAATTCTTGGAATTCCAAATTCCACTTTTGAAATTGGCGAGAAAATTTACATTGGAAAAGAGGGAAGAACAAAAGTACTTTCTGTTTTGGGAAAATTAGACTATGATAATATATCATCTTCAGCTCAAACTGAATTGCCTTCAGTGATAGAAAATATTGTAACTGAAAATGAATCACGATTTGTAGAGTATCTTAATAATGCACAACCATTGACTCCACGAATTCATGCTTTGGAATTGATTCCTGGAATTGGAAAAACATACATGAAAATTATGATAGAAGAAAGAGACAAGAAAAAATTTGAGAGTTATGAAGACTTGCAAGATAGAGTTGGTTTCAAAGAACCAATTAAACACATCACAGAACGAATTAT
>JAICHE010000300.1 GCA_025922755.1 Nitrososphaeraceae archaeon | reverse complement strand
GCTGAAAATAACTTGATACAATTTTTTTATGTTACACTTGCCCCTCTAACCGAAGAAATTGGTTTTAGAGTTCTGTTGATTGGTTTACCACTATTTGCAATTTATTCACACAAGTCTTCATTAAAACATTTTTTCAAATCACTGTGGTCCCCTTCTGATAATTTGCATGTTTATGATCCAAAGAAGGTGATAATTTTGATTGTTGTAGTGGCTGCATTTTTTGGTTTGTCTCATATAATATCTGGTGAACCTTGGAGTAATGGAAAGCTTGCGCAAGCTACTGCAAGTGGAATAATTTTAGGATGGATTTATTTTAGATTTGGATTGATATCTGCAATTCTTGTACATTGGGCTACAAACTACTTTGTATTTTCTTATGTGAATTTCATTTCTCAGGTGAGTTTGATATCTGTGGAAGAGGCATTTTCCCATTCGCTAGTACACACTATGGAAATAATATTTTTGGTATCTGGGATATTATCTGCATGTATTTTGATTTTGAGCTATTTTAATTCTAGAAAGAAACCGTCACTAGAGATTTAAGGCAACTTTTAGTCCTTTGTACCTATTACGTATAGTTACTTCGGTTACTCCTGCGGCTTCTGCAACATCTCTTTGTGTTTTGTTTTCCCCATTAGTAACACAGGCAACATATAATGCAGCAGCAGCTAATCCCATAGGATCTTTTCCTGCAGAAATTTTTAGCTCTTCTGCGGTTTGTAAAATTTTGGTTGCCTTTCTTTTTGTTTTTTCAGATAATCCAGCTTTACTTGCAATTCTTGCAATACATTTTACGGGATCCACAACTGGCATTTTTAATTCCAGTTCTCTTAACAATAGACGGTAACATCTTGCAATATCTTTTCTTTTGATATTGCTTGATTGTCCAATGTCTTTCAATGTTCTTGGTGTTTCTGTATCTCTGCAAGCTGCATAAAGTGCAGATGCAATTAAAGCAGAAATTGATCTTCCTCGAACTAATCCTTTTTCAAGGGCTTTTCGATAAATGTAAGCTGCTTTTTCAATAACCGAATCTCCAACTGCAAGTTTATCTTTTAGTCTATCTAATTCGCTAAATGCTTGTCTAAAGTTTCTATCAACAGGTTCATGAACTTGGCTTCTGCTATCCCAAGTTCGAAGTCTCTCAATAGTACTTTTCATTGCCGCAGTAAGTGGTTTTCCTGTGGCATCTCTGTTTTGCGGATTAATTACAGTGGCAAGTCCCATATCATGCATTGCCAAAGAAGTAGGAACTCCTGCTCTGCTCTTGTTTTCTCCCTCATTAGAAAATGATCTCCACTCTGGACCTGACTCGTCTACTTTTTCAGTAATTACAAATCCACACTTTCCACAAAAATTTTCACCAGTATTTGCATCTGTTACTAGAGTCCCCTTTCCACATCTTGGGCATCTGTCTTTTTGATTTACACTTTCAACCATTTTCATAACTCCTGCGACATTTAATTATAATATTTAACCATTGCTGTCTTATTCTATATAAGCTTTCTGCAGATCGTAGCCTAAATTGTGTTATTTTTAGTGAAAATGTGAAAGTAATTGCTTCTTTTACTCTATAATGTTTTGAATTTTTTTTGCAATCTCCGGTTTTTCGTCTTGATCAAGCAAGAACTGCAAATCTTCCAAATTATCCACATCCCACATTATTCGTTTTGCAAACACTAGTGACACATCTCTTGTAATTTCTTTGGCTGTACTCATGTGTATTTTGTAGCTATCTTCGTCATAGTGGGTTTTCATTAAATCAATTGGCATCCGTACCAATGCATTTGTACCATCAAACCTTCTGGAGGGAACAACTATTACAAAATTTTTATCTGACTTGAATTTTAAGACAAATTCGATATCTTGAGTTTTCATATATGGTATGTCTTGAGGAAAAACAATTGATGCATCAAATTTGTTTTTTATTAGATAGTCATCTGCTAACGAAACTGCATTATTCACTCCGGATTCTTCTGT
>JAICHE010000299.1 GCA_025922755.1 Nitrososphaeraceae archaeon | reverse complement strand
TCTCTTACTTGTTGTTTGTTTGATCCGATAAGCTTTTGTATCGCAGCGTTCCATCCAGCCGGTCCATTTTTATCCGTCCTCATTATATTCGGAAAATCAGCATTGGGAAAATCCAGTTACCTTAAATCCAGAAATGGTTGAGCAGAATTGTGTCAGCATCTGACAGGCAACCAAAAAAATCATCAGATAAAAGATCCCTGTTAATAGTATCTGGAATTTTAGCAGCTATTGGAATTTCTCTATTTGCCTACCTGATGTGGTATACTGCCCCTGCTGAAGTTATGGAGAGGGTTAAAGTCATTGCAGTTACAGATGAAGGGTGCATTGCAGAAACTATGGATGGATTTGCAGTAAACATTGGCAAATGTGATGCTCAGGAAGGAGAGACCATATTGGCTTTAGTTGATCAAAAAACAAAGGAGAGAGCCGCTTTAATGAATCCAACTAACTAATTTTTCATTTTTTAAAATAATTTCAAATTCCTTTAAGGAGAATTTACAAATACTGATAAAAAATAATAAAATCTCATGTATTACAAATTCTTGGATTTCTCCATCCTAGTGATTGTAACAATATTTTTTGTTGGTGTTTTGGCTTTTGATTATCCAATATTTGGATTGTCTGAACCTTTGATTGTTATTCCATATGAGTGGAAACTTTTTTTCGATGTTTTGATTTGGCCCCTTGTGTCTTTATTGATCATAGATCTTGCTTTAAAATACAAAAAAACAAAGAATCCAAAAAAATTCATTAAAAAATATTGGATCGATATTGTAATGTTGATTTTAATCCCTATTTTCTCTGCTTTCAAATCTTTGAAAATAGGAATAAAGATTGTCAAACAACTCAAAACTGCAAAAATGGGTGCCAAGGCAGCTCATAAATCAAAAAAGATTTCAAAAAAATAATTTCAGATCTAGTATTAACAAGATAGTTTAAAATTATTTTTTAAGGGAAAGTTTTTGCTTTATTGCATATCTGGTGAAAACTATTCCAAGAATTGTCACGAACCAAATTGTAGTGAGTCTAGTGAATATAACAATTGAAGAGGCAATTGAAAGATCCAAACCTTGGTTAACCAACATATAATCAAAGATTCCTTCTGTTACACCAATCCCACCGGGAATCAACGATAAAATTCCGTATCCAAGAGATGTGAAGTAAATTTGAGAGATGACCAGATATCCCAGATCAACATTGAATGCAAGAAAACCAATGTAAACTGCCAATGCATCCAAACCCCAACCTGCTAAACTTAGTAGCACCCCCTTAAACATGGGCTTTGGTCTTGTTAAAACAGAAAATGACTTGTTAGGGTCTATGTGTGTTAGTTTATCTGCTAGAAAATTTATTGTCAAGAGTTTTCTTTGTACATAAGAAAATACATTTAGTTTTGTAATCATAAAATAAAATCCAAACAATAGGAAACAGGAGATTACTGCTAGGGTTGATGATAGTAGGCTAAATGAGATAAACAAGGTAAGAATGACAATAGTGGTAGTTGCAAGAAGATCATGATATCGTTCTAAGAGAATAATTGAAATCGATTTGTTGTTTGGTATTCCAAATTGTTTTTCTAGATACTTTGATTTTACAAGCGTACCAATTCCACCAGGTGTGGATATTAGTGACAGTCCTGAAAGATAAATTACAAGATTAGATTTGAAGGGAATTTCTTCGCCTACTGTTTTGAGAAATTCTTTTTGACGTAGACTCTTAATGATATGGGAAAAAAATCCTACAAAAAATATCAAAAGGACTAATTCGATTCTAATATGAAAAAAGTGTTCTGAAATTTTATTGACATCTGAAAATAGTATTAACGCCACATAAAAAAATGCACTAACTAGTACAATCCACATTATGTTTCCTTTAATTAGAGAAAATCCCTTCATTGTTTTTTCAGCTTGAATTAGTTAGGAGAAGATCCTAGTACTTACTCCTATAGATTTCTTCTTTTCCCATGAAATGAAGGTTATGG
>JAICHE010000298.1 GCA_025922755.1 Nitrososphaeraceae archaeon | reverse complement strand
TTTTCTGAATCTCCCGATAGTACGATTACTTTCTTTTTGGGGTTAGGTTCCACTGGAATCTGATTGAGAATTTGTAAAGAGTTAGAGAGAATATTTCCAAGTAATTTTGCTTCAGAATTTCCAATCTTTCCCTCATCGTAAAGGTCTTGAATGGATTGTATTGCAGGTATTATCACCTCAATTGCCAATTTGTAAACTGAAGCCTTTGAATTGATACAATTTTTGATTAAAGAAAAGACTTGACGATCTGTTCCTTTTAGTAAATATTCCAGATATTGCGTTGCAACCTTAAAGTAATCATCAGGAAAGGTAAAGGTCTCCTGACCAGTTTCTAAAAACCATAATGTTGTATTTCCAATAATTTTTTGTCGCAAAAATCCTTCGGCAGCTAAAACTTTGAGATATTTTGTCATTGTGATTCTATTAACATCAAGTTTTTGAGAAATTTCAATTCCGGATAATCCAATTTTGGAGTCTTTCAAAAGGTCTACAAGTTTTTGTTTTATTTCATCAATTTGGTATCCCTTGCCCATAGTGATTTTTGATTCAGCTAATGTATAAAGACTAATTTCGTTTAAGTTGAACCTAATCACCTTGAAAATAAAACGTTATATAGTTGGGTACCTTATTGTACGGTAAGAGGAAAGTAAATTGCCGAAAGCTGGATTCAAATCAATAACTGTTTCAGAAAACGTTTATGATAAATTCCAAGAAGTTTATCAAAAGAATAAATCAGATTTGGCGATGAAAGGCGTCAACAGCTTTTCAGGATATGTTACTTACATGCTCGAAGAGATGATGCAAAAGGACAAGACCTTTGCAAGATATGCTCCAAAGTTAGAAAAAATTTCAGTTGACGATGACAGGGTTATTCTTAAAGATAATATCAAAAATCGAATCGCAGAGGTGGCAGTACAGAAAGGCGAATTATTCTGCCAACTTTGTGAAGAGAAAGATTGTGTACACGTAGGATTTGTTTTTTCACTCCCTGATGTTTATGAAGTTCTCAATTCAAGAGGAATAAAACACCCAAAATAGAGGTGGAGGAGGTGGGATTTGAACCCACGAACTCCTGAGAGACAGGATCACCCATTATTTGATCTTAAGTCCTGCATGTCCAAAAGCATGAAATGCCTTCTTTGGCCAGGCTTGATTACTCCTCCAAAAGGGTAGAAATGCCTGTGAAATTTAACAGTTTAGAGGTTTTTTTGCAAGAATGAAGAATTATAAGTATTTTCTACTGCGGTTTATCGTGCTTCGATAGCTCAGTCTGGTAGAGCGTTACATTGGTAATGTAAAGGTCGCGGGTTCAGATCCCGTTCGAAGCTTTAATAATTTTTAATCAAAAGTTCGTAGTGACCTGTTCTCTTTTTTGAATTAGAGTTAATCGATCGGTTGGCTTCAATTTTTTTGATTTTCCATTGCTTATCAGTGAACATATCGGAGACTTCCTTAGAGTCAGAATTTGAAAGTAAAACTTTGCACCCTTTAGAATCTAAATCCAAGCAAAGATTTGCTAGCCTTTTGAGATCAGAAATTGTAAACGATTTGTGAGTATAGTTTGTAAAATTTGCAGTGTCACTTACTGGCTGATAAGGTGGGTCAAAGTAAACAAGATCATCTTTTTTGACATCATCTAAAACCGATTCAAAATCACGGCATGTTATGGAGACTTTTTCAGACTGCAAAACATGACTCACAGAACGAAGATTGTCTTCATTGACAATGTTTGGGTTGGTATACCTTCCAAGTGGTACATTGAACTTTCCTTTACTGTTCACACGATATAGGCCATTAAAGCAGGTTCTGTTCAAAAAGAGCAATCTGGATGTTTTTTCTACGGCGCTTCTAGGATTGCTTTCTCTAACTTCATAATAGTAGGACTTGGAATCTTTTTGATAATTTTTTGAATGTGATTTTAATGATTTGATTAAATCGTTTACCTTGTCTCGAATGGTAGTATAGGTCAAAACAAGATCAGAG
>JAICHE010000297.1 GCA_025922755.1 Nitrososphaeraceae archaeon | reverse complement strand
GACCACATTGAAACAATTCAAAGAAAAACTGAACGAAGTCGGTGAATTGATGATCATGACTGATACAGGCGAGAAATTCGAATTACACAAGCACAACGTGAAATTCGATGAAAAGGAAAAGGTCATAGAAATCGATGCTGCTTCACAAACCTATTGGTTGAATCCAGACAAAATTGCCTATTCTTGGGTTCACAAAGAAGGAAGAGAGGAAAAATAGGTTTTTATTTTTTATTTATTCTATGATTTGGGATTTTTCTTGATTTTTTCCAGATATGTTCAAAATAATCATGACACCATTCGTGGAACCCGGCACTTTTTCCATAAAACATGTTTCTAAGATCTGGCTCATCAGATGTTGTTGAAAAAATAATCCCCGCTTCCTTTTCATTCATTACTAAAATAACAGAAACAGACTTGGTTTCTCTTCTTTGAATTTTTTTTTCCTCAATGTATTTGTAGTATCCCATCTTCTCAAGCATTTTGACTCTTCCCTCTGGTTCAATGAATTGTTTTGAAATTATGTGACGATATTCAACACCCTTTGCAATTCTTTTTAGAAGTGGTGTAACAGTTTCAGGAGGAGATTCAGATAAAATATCATAAACATATTTTTCAGAGTTGGAATAAATTGTTCTCCATTTTTCTAAAACTGCAGTTACACCTTTGATATGCTTGCATTCTTCAAGTACTCCCAACCTTTTTGTAAATTTTGTAGGTACGTCATCTAGGTCGTGGCCATCAAAAAATTTTTTATTTTTGGAAAGAAAAGAAACTAAAGACATTTGCGACAACATGATTTTACCGATAGACGTTATTCTGTAATGATCTTCCAGTCCTTTCTTAACCATTCCCGCATGGCTTAATCGATCGAGGTTTCGATGAACTTCTTGAGGCGTCACCTGCAATTTCTTTGCAAGCAAGTTTACTCTGTTTGGTTTTTTTAAAAGATCACTTAAGATATTAAGGCGTTGTTCACTTGCTAACTCTAAAAAATATCCAGCAATTTTTTCATTATACGATGACATTAATTTTCCTAGGCAAATTATCATATAAGAATTGACTTTTTCTAAAAGAACATATGAAATGAATCAAGACTTTTCAGAGATTCTCAGTAAACAAATCAATATCTTAAATCCAGAATATTTCTTGAATTATTCTCCTAAATGGCTTTAGGTCTCAGATAGGCAAACCAAATTTAGTTAGAATTCAGAAATTATGGTTAGAAAAAGATCAAAAATCGAGCTTATGATCAACACGCAAGCTTAGGTGTGTTTATTGAATTTGATAACCTAAAAGAAGTTGATGCTCGCTCAAACAACCATAAAATCCTTTGATGAAGGCTGTGAATCTCTATTAATTAATAAAAAATTGAGATATATCGGAATTTTAGATAAGATGGGGAATTTAATATTTGAAAAAGAACAGCAAGGCATATCCTCCATAATGTCTGATAAAAAATCAAGATCCTTGTATATACAGTCAGTATTAGAAATTTTACTACAGAAAGATTTTGACGGACAAATCGGTTCTCTAAAGTATGACGTAAGTCATAGAACCAAAATGGATATTATAACAATACCTGTTTTTGATCATGTCATTTTAATTTCAGTGGAACCAAAAGAGAATACGGATTTAATTGCAAATAATGCAATTAATATATTTGATAAAATTTTCGACAAAAATGATTATTTGGATAATCAAAAAAATTCTTACAAGTAAAATATTTAATTTATAAAAATTTAAAATTGTGATTATCAACCAGGTTTCAAAAAACAAGAAAAATACGATACGTTACGCGCAGAATTTGAGAAAATCATGCTAAATATCTTCAGTTTCAAATAGAGTTTCAAGTTAAATTTGGGTTGAAATTTTATCCATTCGTTTTTCTAATTCCTCCAGTCTAGCTCTGATTACATTAGGACTCGTTTTGGAAGGTTTTTGAAGTTTTTTTACTTTAATTGTTTTTGATTTTTTAGATGGTTT
>JAICHE010000296.1 GCA_025922755.1 Nitrososphaeraceae archaeon | reverse complement strand
TGACTGTCATAATTGTGTGATTTACAGTTCCAACTTTAGTCCTAGTAACAATCACTGCAGGTATTTTCATCTCTTTTATCAAATCAGTAACAAAGTAATTTTTTAAAATTGGAGTCATAATTCCACCCATTCCCTCAACTAGCAACATTTGGTGCATTTTTGACAGTTTTTTAAAACTCGACAGAACAGAGGCTTTTTTGACTTTGATTTTTAATGATTTTGAAGCAGTGTAAGGAGATGCCGCCATTGGGAAAAACTGTGGATTTACTAAATTTTCTGGATCACAAACTTGAGCTGCCTTTGATAGAATCTCTACGTCTTCAGATTTGTATCCCTTCTTCTGAGGTTTTCCTGCTGCAAAAGGTTTCATAATTCCAACATCTACATTCATCTTTCGTAGAGTAACTGCTAATCCTGCAGTAACGTAGGTCTTGCCTACATCAGTATCAGTTCCTGTAATGAATAACGACTTCATCAATATTTCATAGAAATGATTTATTGATTAACCTTTCATTTTTGTTTTTGTTTTGAGATTAGCGTTAAATGCTAACATGCTATTATTAGATAGTATGAAAGAATTGGAATTTCTGATGGATGTGTCTCCTCAGTGGTGGATAAAAGCTAGGAATAATGAAAAATTTCTAAAACAATACGTATTTGAAAAATTTGAACGTGATTACTATCCAAGAATAATCCAGCAAGGTAGAAGAAAAATTGATTTGGATTATGATGGAAGCCAGATTAAAGAATCAATTCTAAACCTGTTAAGGAGTGGAGATTTCAGTTACGAGTTTTTGCCTGAAGATGAGAGTCTAAAAGAAAGCTATTCAATTTCAAATGGATACGTACAGTTTCAACCTAGAAGAAAAATTATCAATTCGCGTCTATTAATCAAAGTTGCAGTAAATATCGTTTAATTATTAAGATCAAAGGCAAAACAAAAAACACTTGCAAAAAAAGAGTTCAGTTTGGCACCCAAACACCCAGATGAAAGAATGGCAATCCTTTGATGAGATAGTTCAAGCCAAAGGTGTATGGCTAATTGATTCACAAGGCAACAAAATGATTGATGGTGTATCCTCTATGTGGTGCAATGTTTGGGGTCACTCCAAGAAAGAACTAGTTGCAGCCATTACAAACCAAACCAAGAAAGTACAGCATTCCTCAATGTTTAATCTTACAAACGAGCCTGCAGAGAAACTGGCAGACAAACTAGTTGAGATATCCCCAGGCATGCACAAGGTGTTTTATTCAGATAACGGGTCATCGGCAATGGAAATCTCATTCAAGATGGCATTGCAGTATTGGAATAATGTCGGGGAGACAAACAAATCAAAAATTGCGACACTTGAGAATGGGTATCATGGCGACACATTTGGGGCAATGGCAGTAGGATACGTACCGCAATTTTTTGGAAAGTTCAAAAAACAATTGTTTTCAACTTTACAATTCCCTGTTCCAAACAAGTATAGAACACCAAAAGGATATTCGGATTTAGATTATCAAAATTATTGTTTAGAAAAAATAGAAAAAACACTCTCCAAAGATGACAAGATAGCAGCTTTTGTAATGGAGAGTGGAGCGCAAGTAGCTGGAGGTGTTGTGATTTATCCCGAAGGATTTCAAAATAAAATCAGTAAAATTTGCAAAAAGCATAATGTGTTGTTTGTGTTAGATGAGATTGCAACAGGGTTTGGTCGTTTGGGTTCCATGATTCAGTATACAGAACAAAAAGGTACACCAGATATTGTATCTTATGGCAAGATGCTGACTGGAGGGTATCTCACAATGGCTGCAACACTTGCATCCAAAAAAATCTATGATTCATTTTTGGGCGAATTCAATGACTGGAAGCATTTGTTTCATGGACACACATATACTGGAAATCCGATAGCTGCTGCAGTCTCACTTGAGAATTTAAAACTATATCGAAAAAATAATCTGATAAAAAAAATTCAGAGAACCTCTAAAGTGTTTGAGAAATATT
>JAICHE010000295.1 GCA_025922755.1 Nitrososphaeraceae archaeon | reverse complement strand
TTTTGTTGTTTTGGCTTTTGCAGTTTTTACCTTGGCGGTTTTTGGTTTTGTTGTTTTGGCTTTTGCAGTTTTTACCTTGGCGGTTTTTGGTTTTGTTGTTTTGGCTTTTGCAGTTTTTGCCTTGGCGGTTTTTGGTTTTGTCTTCGTAGTCTTTACAGCCATCATTACAAATCCTCCCTGACCCTCATTTAAACCAAGAATGAATTATTTAGAATCGTTTGCTTCCTTTCGGATGCTCTGATTTACTAAAGCAGTAGAATCCAAATATGCTTCATAAAACGAATTACCGTTTAGTTGAGTTTCCAAATCAAGTTCTTGTATCTTCTTTAACTCATCATCAGATGCATTGATAACAAGTTCATCTAATTTGTCTAAGAGTTCACGTTCAGCCTTATTCATTTAATTTTTGATTAAAAATAATCATTTATCCCCCAGAGTTGGCATATTAGACAAAATACTAAACTTAACATACGTATGACTGTGCGAAAATATAATAGAAGATTTTTGAAAGGTATAGTATGGAGACAAAAAACATCGGATTACGTGGAATAGAGGTTGCAGATACTCGAATTTCCAATATAGATGGTGAAAAAGGAAAACTGATTTACCGTGGTTATGATATTCTAGATTTAACAAAATATTCTTCTTTTGAGGAAACTGCGTATTTACTTCTACATGATGAATTACCAACAAAAGACCAGCTAGAGGAATTTAAAACCAAACTAAAGGAAGCAAGATTCATTCCAAAAAGAATGCAGGAAAACATGGGCAATTGGAGAAAGGATGCAGACCCAATGGACATGCTTCAGGCCTTTGTTTCTGCTTTGGCAGGATATTATGATGAAGAGTTTTCAACAAAGGAATCAAGTTATGACAAAGCAATTAATCTGATTTCAAAGACTGCCACTATAGTTGCCAGTTGGAACAGAATTAGAAATGGTCAAAAAATTGTAGATCCTGATCCCACACTTGATCATGCAGCCAATTTTCTTTACATGATGTTTGATGAAAAACCAGACCCAGAAGTAGAGAAGATTTTTGATATTTGTTTAATTTTACATGCAGATCATACATTTAATGCATCCACATTTACCGCAAGACAAGTTGCGTCCACAAGAGCTCACATGTATTCTGCGGCTAGTGCAGCAATTGGTGCATTAAGCGGAGAATTACACGGGGGTGCAAATTACGAAGTAATGAAAATGCTTCTAGAAATTGGAAGCATAGAAAAAGTAGAGTCCTGGATCAAAGAACAGATGGCAAAAGGTGAAAGAATAATGGGAATGGGCCATGCAGTTTACAAAACTTATGATCCAAGAGCGCAGGTTCTAAAAGAGTTATCAAGAAAATTAGCTGCAAAAACAGGAGACCCTTGGTTTGACATTACTGAAAAAGTAGAAAAGACAACCATTGCAGAAATGAAAAGACAGAAGGGGCGAGATATTTATCCCAATGTGGACCTGTACAGTGCATCGTTATACTACATGTTGAGAATCCCTATGGATTTGAATACACCAATTTTTGCAATATCAAGAGTCGTTGGATGGGCAGCACATATCATCGAGGAAAAATTTGCAGAGGCAGCACCAAAACCTGCACTTTACAGACCAAAAGCATCATACGTTGGAAAATATTGTGGGCCTCAGGGTTGCGAGTATAAGACTTTAGATTTGCGAAAGTAATTTAATTTCTTGTCTTAAGCCAGTCTTTTGCTTTTGAATTTACATCGTGTTTGTACAAGACTTCAAAGACCATATCATAAAATGTGATTCCTTTTTTTTGTGCTTGGTCATCTAACCACTTTATTCCATCTGCTAATTCTGGATCATATTCTGAAAATTCCACTAATTCATCAACCATTTTGGAAAAAAATGCGTGTGATTCAAGCATGATAATGACTTTAAATCTAGGATCATAAGGGTTGGATTCAAAATATATAGACAAAAGACCCCTTTTTGGTTGACAATTGCAACATTCTTTTTTCTTT
>JAICHE010000294.1 GCA_025922755.1 Nitrososphaeraceae archaeon | reverse complement strand
TCATCATAATCTGGATGACCGTCATTTAGAACAACATTTTCTAAAACAGCACCTGGTTTAATTGCATTCCAAATTTCAGGTTCTGCTTCTTTACTCAGATTGATACATTTTGCATAGCAACCTCCTTCAAAATTAAAAGTTCCATGATCCGACCAACCATGCTCATCATCGCCAATCAAGTTTCTGTTTGGATCAGCCGATAATGTTGTTTTCCCAGTACCCGACAATCCAAAGAACAGTGCAGTGTCTTGGTTTTTTCCAATATTTGCAGAACAATGCATTGGGAAAATTCCACGATCTGGTAATAAGAAGTTCATTACTCCAAACATTGATTTTTTCATTTCTCCAGCATATCGGGTCCCTCCAATCAATACAATTTTTCTTGTTAAATCAATTAGAATGAAAACATTGGAAGCAGTGCCATCAATATTAGGCACTGCCTCAAATTCATTGATACACATTACTGTAAATTCAGGAGTGTGATTTTCTAATTCATCATCGGTTGGTCTAATGAAAAGTTGTCTTGCAAAAAGACTTTGCCATGCATGATCATTTATCACTCTTATAGGTAATCGAGTTTCTTTGTCTGCTCCAACAAACCCATCAAAGACAAAAAGTTCCTTGTCATTTACAAAATTTTTCATTTTTTCAAGAATTTTTTCAAATTTATCAGATGGGAATTCATGGTTAATTTTTCCCCAATCAACAGTATCCCTAGTAATGTCATCCACTACAATGAATCTATCATCAGGTGAGCGTCCGGTATATTTTCCAGTATTTACAGAAAGGGAACCTGTAGAGTTTACCACGCCCTCTCCTCTATTAACTGCATTTTCTACCAGTTCATCTGGGGTGAGATTTCGAAATACTTTCGAAGGATTAATCCCGAAATCATTGATTTGTGATGAAAATTTGTCAGTTATGCATGAACTTACCACTTCAGTCAATTGTGGCAATCTCCAGTAAATGTAATTTAATCCCAGGTCCAGTCATGAGATATTTCGATCCGCCTTGATTTTCCTTATTATCTCTTTCCTATGATCTTAGAATATTTTGGTCTAGGAACGTATTTATGTAAAATTTCAAAAGTGGTTCTGATGCCAATTAACAAAGAAAAGCTTGCAAAGAGACAAGAGGCCAAGGAACACAATCCAGATTTTGCTAGGCCGGAGAGTTGGCGTTACAAAAGATTAGAGTCTACATGGAGAAAGCCAAAAGGAGTAGATCACCACCAGAGAAAACAAAAAAGTCGTGGTAGACCAGGACTAGTCAAAGTTGGATATGGAGGACCAAAGGAAGCCAAAGGGCTACACCCATCAGGATATACAGATAATCTAGTTTTTACAATTGAAGATTTAGGTAAATTAAATCCCAAAACAGACGGCATCAGATTTGGTCATAGTGTTGGTACTAAAAAAAGAAAAGAGATTATTGCAAAAGCAATTGAAAACAAATTCAAAATTTTTAATGCGAGAGTGAGTGTAAGTGGTAGTAAATCTTAAAGCTAAAAAACGACTAGCATCCAGAGTTACTGGAGTAGGAGTTCACAGAATAAAATTCGATTCTGATCATCTAGACGATGTGGCAGACGCCATTACCAGAGAAAACATTCGAAGTCTAATCACAGCCAACACTATTCAAATCAGACCATTTACTGGAACATCAAGAGGCAGAGCACAAGACAAGAAAGACCAAAAAAACAAGAGAGGAACAAAACAAGGATCTAAACAAGGTAGAAAAGGCGCTCGTGTTGGAAAGAAAGAAGTCTATGTTGCAAAGGTCCGCTCATTGAGAAGATTACTCAAAATTGCCAAAGACAGAAAAGAACTTACAAATCCAGAATTTTGGTTACTTTACAAAAAAGTAGGCGGAAACACAGTTAGAAACAAGGCTCATTTGAGACAATTAATGGAAGAAACCATCACAAAAAGAAAATCCTAGAATCTATAAATCATATTTTCCCAGTCTAAAATTTTACCATCTTTAAT
>JAICHE010000293.1 GCA_025922755.1 Nitrososphaeraceae archaeon | reverse complement strand
CGGTAAACTGAATTTTCCTTGTTTCTTCTCTTTCATCCATAATCTAAATAAAAATATCCCATCTATATAGTTTAATTCAGAATATAACTAAAATCATTGAACTAATATTTAGAATAAAATATTTCTTTAGATATGGATCATGTGAATAAACTCAAACAAACAATAGATGCCTTGTTTGGAAAAGGAGTTTCGAAATATCTCCCAAAAAAAATCCAAATTACATATTCAAAAAAAACAGGGAGAATTAAAACAGTTAACCACGACGAAAAATTACTTTGCACATTACGAATTGATGGAGGACTAGCAATAACTCCATATTTTGCACAATTATTGTTAGAAAGTAAAAAATTCAAAGAAAATTGCCTTGAGGTAAACGCTGATGCCGCACCATTTGTAGAAGAAGGACGTTCTGTTTTTTGCAAACATGTCATTTCTACTGGAAAAAACATCCGAATTTCTTCTGATACTCCCATTTTGTTTAAAGACCATGTAATTGCTGTAGGGAGAGCTGTTCTCTCATCAGAAATGATAAATGATTTTGAAAGAGGGGTGGCAATAAAAGTCAGAGATAGTTTAAAAAGTCGCAAAGAGGAAATATCATCATGATGCGCGGTGGAAATCGTGAAATGAGACGAATGATGGACAAAATGGGCCTCGACATGAAAGAGATTCCCAATGTCCAAGAGGTAATAATTAAGACGGACAAAAAAGAGATAATAATTTCAAAACCCTCTGTTACTGAAATGAAAGCACAGGATAATTCAATATTTACCGTGACTGCTGATAGTTACGAAGAAATGGAATTAGAAGTTCCAGTTTTCTCTGAAGATGACATTCAATTAGTTAGTCAACAAGCAGGAGTTGATGAAGAAAAAGCAAAATCTGCTCTTGAAGAAGCAAAAGGGGATCTTGCCAGAGCCATTTTACTCCTAACCAGCGGGTGATATATTGTTCGAATTTCGTACAAGAAAAATCTAAAGATTGAATGATTTAAGTAATGGAATGGAGGAATTTTTAGTATAATGAGCAGCATGGCCGAATCAAAGGTAACCGGAATTATTCAGTCTCTTAGTGGGCTTGAAGATGACTTGGATTCTTTGAACTCAAAAGTGGGTGATATGAAAAAACAACTTTCTTTGAAAGCACAAACTGAGATTGATACTCTTTTAGAAAAAACAAGAGAGATGGCAACCAAAGAGGCAGAAGCAATAATTAATTCATCCAAAGAAAAAGCTAAGGCGGAATCTGCAAAAATAGTCCAAGAAGGAGAAGCAAAACTATCTGAAATTAACTCAAAAATTGATGCTGGATTTGATGAAGCAGTAAGGCAGGTTGTGTCAACTGTTTTGAAGGCATAAATCTAAATTTCACTTTAAATTTTCTAAATTATAGACCCATTACTTCATACTCGTATTGGAATTGCAACCACATATGGTAAGCCATATTATAGATTTTCAAATCTATTGAAAGTGTTAGATTTACCTTTTGATTCTATCCTCCCAGAAGAAATTTCAAATTATAAAGGAAATCTGATTCTCACCACTAGAAATGAATCTCCTCTTAAATGTGAGAAACCAATTTTATACGAAGATGTTTTTGATCAACATTTTACTGTAATTCGTGGGTTAATGGTTCAAAAATTAAACATGAATTATGATGAAGAAGATCTTGTAATAGGAATTGATCCTGGTAAAAGAATAGGATTATCTGTTTTCTACTTTGGAAAAGAAATCGAAAGCTCTTTTCATTCATCAATAGAAGAATTGGTTTTGCATATTATAGAAATTTTGGGAAATTTAAGAGCTAAACGAAAAATAATTAAAATTGGAAATGGGAATATGGAAATTGCAAAAAAAATTGAAAAAACGCTTAATCTAAAATTTTGCTCTTCTTTTGATTTAGAATATGTTGACGAAAGTAAAACCAGTCTTAAGATCAAAAATTTTAACCAAAGAGGAAAGAGAGATATGCTTTCGGCAAAATTTATTTCT
>JAICHE010000292.1 GCA_025922755.1 Nitrososphaeraceae archaeon | reverse complement strand
CTAATACATCAGTTCCAGCATCCAATAATGCTTCTGTTCGTTCTAAAAAGTCTCCTTTAACTCCCACTGCAGCACCCACCAGAGGTCTTCCTTTTTTGTCCTTTGATGCAGAAGGATAATCTTCAATATTTGTAATGTCTTTGCTGGTGATAAGACCGGTAATTAATCCAGAATCATCGACAATAGGTAATTTTTCTATTCTATGTTTGTGTAACATCTCTTTTGCTTCTTCAAGACTAATTCCATGTTTTGCAGTAACCAAATCTTTAGTCATCACCTCTTTGATTAAATGAGATGTGTTTTTCTCAAATAGTAAATCTCGATCCGTAACTATACCTACTAATTTAGAATTAGAATCAACCACCAAAAGTCCCGATACCTCTTTTTCCCCTGCTGAATCAATTGCGTCTTGAACTGTTTTATCTTGATTTATTGTGTATGGATTTTCAATAATCACGCTACCTGCTCTCTTGACTTTGAGAACCTCATTTGCTTGTTCTTGGATGGTTAAAAATCTGTGAATAATTCCAATTCCTCCTGCACGTGCCATAGTTACAGCCATTGATGATTCTGTAACTGTATCCATATTGGCGCTAACAAATGGAATATTGATTGAAATATTTCGGGACAGCTTTGTGCTTAAATTAGTTTGAGATCGGCTAGTAATATCAGAATATTTGGGTACAAGAAGAACATCGTCAAAAGTTAATCCTTCTTTGAATTCCAACTAAACCTTGTTAAGAAAGTAAAATATTGATTATAAGCCTTTGTTTCTCCTCGAGAGTTTTGATGCTACTAAGACTGCATCTTTTGTCTCCGAAACATTGTGCGTTCGTATTATATCAGCGCCATTCAGAACTGATACAACTTCAGCAGCAATCGATCCAAATAGTCGATCAGAAGGATTTTCTTTTTGTAAGATTTTTCCAATTACTGATTTGTTGGAAACTGAGATCATCATAGGATGTTTTTGCTTTATTGATTTTATGTTTTGAAGTACTGCAAGATCTCTAGAATACCAATCTGATCGTATTTTTGTAAAAAATTTACCTTTCCCAGATTTTCTAAAAAACCCAATTGCTGGGTCTAACACAATTTTGTTTGAAGGTAAGTTATTTTTTTTCGCAATATCCAGACTTTGTCTGAGAAGGTTTTTTGTTGCAGTTACTGGATTCCCAGATACCAATTTTTTATCAAATGCACATAGTATGACTGAAGGAGAATACTGAGATATCATATCAATCATTTTTTTATCATATTTCAGTCCAGAAATATCATTAATTATATCGACTCCTAATTCAAGAGCAGATTTTGCAACAGCTGCCCTGCATGTATCTACTGAAATAGGAAGGTTCGAAATATTTTGAGCAATTTTTATGGCTTTAGAAATTCTGTTAAATTCTTCCTTTTCAGAAATCAATGTTGAGAGATATGGCGCAGTAGACATCCCCCCAATGTCAATAAAATCTGCACCCTCTGATTCCATCTGTTTGATTGTATTAGATATCGATTGTTTTGATTTTTTAATTGATTTTTTGTAAAACGACTCTGAACTAGTGTTTAAAATTCCCATGATACGTACTGGATTGGTTCCACCTACGCCTACATTTCCTAGCTTTGTCATATGGTTTATGATGAACCATGGCAATTTGAGTCATATGATGATTTCAGGATGGAATTCAAGATATAATGAGATTCTAAAAGAATTCAAGTATAGTAAAAGAAAAGATACTGAATCTGCTATTTTACTAGAATCTTTGATTAAAAATGAAAATCAAATTAAAAAAATAAGCCAGTTGATTAATAATCAAAATGTATTTGTAATTGGGTCTGGGCCTTCATTATCTTATGCCATTCCAAAATTAAAATCAATGAAAAAAGTTGTAAAAATTGTTGCAGATTCTGCATTAAAACCATTGGTAGAAAACGGAATTAAACCTGACATTGTGGTAACTGACCTTGATGGGGACCAAAAAATTTTGAAAAAAATT
>JAICHE010000291.1 GCA_025922755.1 Nitrososphaeraceae archaeon | reverse complement strand
TGCAGTATTTTTTCCAGGATTTGTAGGAATATCATCATCAGTGACTATCTTAATTCCATTTTTTATTTTTGCAAGTGTAACTATATCATAAAATGCGTCTACTGCCAATCCAAACACATCAAATCCAGGACCCAAATTTGCAGTTGAAGAAGGGGCCTTGACTGTAACTTTTGAAACCAACTAATCTTCTACCTCCTCACCCAAATTAAGAATTCTGCTTAAAGCCCCTTCAAGATTTACAAAACCGTCTCCTGTTACGTTAGATATTGGAATTAACCCTTGTGCAAATCCACCCAAATTCAATCCTCGTAAAATATTTGTAGTTAAGGTATAGGTATCACCATCTGTTTCATTACCGATAGCATTTTCCAATGCCTTCAAGTTTGTAGACCATTGTAAAATATCTTTTAACTTGTCTCCAATCAGATCTGTTTTTGTAAGAACATTAATTGTTGGTAAATTCAAACGCAGTCTAATTGATGTAGCAAGCAATGCAATTGAAACAAAATTTACTGGAGTGTTGATTAATACTCCATCAAAAAGAAATATGCTAGATTTTTCTTCAGATGTAAGATTTTCTGTAATGAATCGTCCGCTAGAGCGATATGCAAATAATTCAATTTGCCCAGGCGTATCTACTATTAGATAATCTGGATTTACCTTATTTACATCATTTTGAATCTCATCAATCTTTGATGCAATCAAATCATTTGCCATTACCATGGCACCATTTGGACCCAAATCATATTGTTGCATTATTGATACATAATCAACATAATCTCTAACATCAACATCACAAGTGTATGCTAAATTTTCTACACCTGGATCTAAATTTAATACTGCAGCAAATGCTCCATTTTTTGTATAATATTCATGAAGCTTTGATGAAAGCAATGACTTTCCTGAACCTGCAGTACCTGAAACAAAAATTGTTTTCAATCCGTCTAGTTTTCAGTATTTGCTTATATTTCAAACTAGCTTGTTAGAGTCTATCAAAGTACCAAATCGGTATTCAAAAAGATAGAAAAATTCCACTTGATCTTTAACTGATAAAATCATTATTCATCTATGAATCAAAATACATTGAAAAAGGAAGCTTTTCTAAAAGACTTGGTAGTAAAATTACTCAAAGACAGGAACCTCTCTGATTTTGATATGTTGGATTCATTATTTGAAGAAATTAAACAAGAACTTCAAAATCAAGATAAATCACTAAATTCACTATAATTTTCATGCCTAATTATAGGCACACATTCTTCCTGACTGGATATTTACTCAACTTTCATATTTGATTCCCCAAAAAAATCATCAAATGAACTGGAGAATAATAGCTATTCCTGTTACCTTAATTCCCATTTTCATCATTGCTATACAATTTGATATTCAAATTGAAGACGTTTTAGCTATTGGATTCTTTCCCTTTCTTGGTGCAATAGTTGCCATGATGATTAAACTTGGACTACAAGGAATCAAATTTGCATACATTACACGAAAATATCTTGGAGATTTTGATTCATTTTTCAAATTAGCTGGTGTTAGAATTGGTAGTGAATTTATCAAATTTACAACTCCAATGTTTGTTGGGGCAGAATTTGTTGTAATCTATTATTTACATAAAAAAGGTGCAAAGCCTGCAAAATCTGCATGGATTGCAATAATGGATATTGTAACGGAGGTGTTTGCAGCAGGTCTGCTATCAATAATGGCAGGAATTATTGCATTACTAAGTGGTGCATATGTAGTTGCGGCAGTTATCTTAGCTACTAGTATTATTATTACATCTTTGTGGATGGTTATGTTCTTCTTATCTTCTAAACATACATTCCAAGTTCCAAAAATATTAGAAAATATTACAAAGAAATTTGGAAAAGAAAAAGGGGCTAAAGCCATTGATAAGACCAACACTTGGATGGAAGAAGTATGTACAATGAGTAGAGAGAATCTAAAAACTTCCGAATCTAAAAAAATCTTTACAGTTTCATTCTTGTTTTCACTT
>JAICHE010000290.1 GCA_025922755.1 Nitrososphaeraceae archaeon | reverse complement strand
TGAGATATTGCATATAGGCAAACTGCCGCAATTAGATAAAACGATTCATATTTGAACGGATTTTTTTCTAATAATTCTAGATGCAAATTCTGGGCATTAATTATGGTTGATTCATCTATCCCAAATTCTTCTTGGAATTTTTTGTAAATGGTGACTTGTTTTTGAACATTCAACCTTCTCCCTACTCTGGTCTTGGATTTGAAGAATTAAAAGTTCAAACACAACAACAAATCCTTTAAATGCATTTTTTGCACTCCAAAAGTTTACCAGAAAGTCTCTGAGGCTAATACAGCAACCTTATTGTGCCTGGATTTCGGAAATTCCTATTTGTTAAAAAATCGTATGACAAACGATCCGCTTTAAGTATTGTTTCATTGTAAACTAATTCGGCGATAGAGAGTATTGGAAATACGAAGTAAAACTCTTGCATACGAATTTAGTACTGTAGTACAAAACGCAGTAGACGATGGTAGAGACCACCTTAGTGATGATGAGGCAAATCATTTACTCAAGATTAGCGAAAGACTAGTTCAAGAGTATGTGAAAGAATTAGAAAATTCATTAGAAAATTAAATCTGGGCTCTTGGTTGTTCTTTTTCTTGGTCTATTGTTCTGCGGATCTACATTTAGGTGGCATGGGTGATAGTATCACAAAACATCAAAAAATAATTAAAAAATATTGTTTAAAGAGGATTTATTTCCATCTTGCCAAATTTTCCTTTGGTTAAGGAAACTTCGTCTCTAAATGAATTTGTATATCCATTGGTGATAACAATGGTGTCTCCTACATTTACTGCCTTGATGTCGTCTCCCCATAAAGTAAGTTTAACTTCATCGTTTTCTGTTTCTCCATCTGATAATATTGCATCGCAAACATCGATGGTGCCGCCACTTTTGAGATTGACTGTTCTAGGATCGCCCATACTCTTAATGACGCCTTTTGTGTTAATTCCACTTCGCATATTCTTTACTTGTGAAATTGGTTGGAATTCTTCCATGTGATTTTGACCCTAATTCACACAATTAAAAGCTTTGAAAATAAATCATTTTTAGTATCAATTCGTTGTTTGCTGACCCGATCAAAAAAAAAATGAATGCTTAGGAAAATCTTTGAAATTTTCAATTTTATGCCTGAAAACCACATTTTTTAGAAATTGCTTTTTAGGGATGCTGTCGTATTGGTATTATGTATGAAGGTAAATGCCCTTTTTTCAAAATTATTGATAAAATTCTAGGTATTGACAACCCTTCAAAAGACCATACCAAAAAGTAATTCTTGGATTTTGGTGTTTTATAATCTCTAATAGAAATTGAGAAATATCGGTCAGTATTGAAAACCACTGCAGGGGTATCGAAGCCCGGTCAACCGAGAAGGACTCAAGATCCATTAATAGGAAATCCTTTCTCTTAGGAGTTCGTGGGTTCAAATCCCACCTCCTGCATTTTTTAATTTAAAATTAGCACTTTTGATAATATTATGCGGTTATTGCTTTTACTTTAGATACAGAGTGATTTGATATTTGCTTGTGCAGAGATGCAACATCTTCGTCTTTGAAAGATAAATTACATCTAAAACATTTCCAAGCAACCTCTGACATGGGATAGGTTATGTAGAAATTACTTTTAAGTATATTGAACGATAATTCCAAAATGTTACAAAACATTGATCAGAATTTGGAATTAGTATAATTTCTTGATAATTTTACAATATTTTGTAATTTTTTTACTGCCTTGGCCAAAACCAAGGGTTTAGAAACAAAAAAACCAAATTCAAAACTAGGCAAATGGCAGATATTTTTGAGTTTTTCAGTGAATTTTCCTATTTTGGGATCTTCCTAGTGTTGATCGGTGTGAATGCATCTCCGATTCTTATGCCTCCAAGCTGGATTGTTTTAACATCATTTTATCTACTTGATCCTACTCTGAACATTGTTTTACTTTCAATGGTTGGTGCAACTGGGGCTACTATTGGGAGAATTGTTCTAAAAAAATTCAGC
>JAICHE010000289.1 GCA_025922755.1 Nitrososphaeraceae archaeon | reverse complement strand
GCATTGTTTTGGTTTCCCTGCAAGGTTGCCTGATAATTTATCTTAGCATCAGTAATTACTGAGTTGCTAGGAATCGATTGTAGGTTTTCATTTAACTGTGCAACAAATTCACTCATTCCAAAAGTCGTGGTATCTGCATCAAATGAAACAGTCTGCTTTTGTCCTCTTAATGCATCTGCAATCTCTCCATCGTTTGGATATTCGATGTAAATTACTCTAAGGAATTCAAATGATGGTTCTAATGATTTTTCATTTGCAAGGATTGATGCATCCAGTTGTGCAGCTGAGGCAAATGGAACAAGACCCATCACCAAAATTACTGCCAGAATTACTTTCTTCATACTAATATATCCACAGAAACGGATATATCCATTATTTCCATATACGTAGTAAATGGCGAATATATCCACCACTTCCCAGGCATCAGTGGATATATTCAGGGCAATAATGGACTATGGCCCCCTTAGTTTGTACTCTGCAACTAGCAAAACACGCATACCTCTGGGTACAATTCACAGACACTTTGGGCAGTTACAAAAAGCAGGAAAAATCAGAGTATATCAATCAGAAACTGGGGGTAGAAAAAAAATCAATTATGGTCCTACCATTTCAGGAATCATCAGCTTTTACAGACAAGACAAAGAGTTTGCAGACAAGATTGAGAATTATTTTCTAATCTGGATTGAAAACAAGGAATTTCAAAAGGAACTAGAAGAAGAAGGCTTTGATGTGTCTATTGAGAATCTCAAAAAGTCAAAAAAAGTGTTTAGAAAGTATCTGGATTATTTTAGCGCAATAGAAGAGCAGATTGAAAAAATACGTAAAGGCGATGACATTATTTCAAGAAACCTCCAAGTTTTTCTTGGCTCTGTCCTGCTTTCATCTGATCCACAATACCAAAAGCTCTGGACAGAACTGTATCAAGCCTTGCCAGGAATGCAAAAAAGCCTTGATGATTACATGGAAAACACGATAAAATCATACAAAGAGTTTAAGAAAAACTTCAAAAAACAAAACTCTCTGAATACAAAACATAAAGCGCAACAAAAATAGCAGCAACAGGTGCTAGATACAAAAATCTATTGATGCCTTTTTTCTTGTTTTGATATGCCAAGTAAACAATCACTCCAGCTGATGCTGCCATTATTACATTTAGAATGTCGTATGTGCCATTGATTATGCTGCATTCTCGCAAACCCATGCTGCAATAGGCAACCAAGAATGTAAAGTTCCAACCAGAGTGAAACAAGATTGCAAACCATCCTTTTTTGCTAATCCATGTCCTTATTCCAAAAAATATGTGGGGAATTGAAAACAAAAACCCACCATAAGCTAGCGTCTCAATTGCAAACACTCCTGAATTAAACAGATGAGCTGCAGACCAAACTATTCCAGAACCCAAAAGCACCAGTGGGTGGCCTGACATGTAGTACGGAATCCCAAAAAATACCGATTCTTCCAGAATTCCCGAGCTGACGGCAAGAGTCAGCGATACTGGGAATTGCGGAATCTCATAGCCTGCAATGGTGCTAGTCACTAAAAACGAGCCTGAATACATCAAAATCAAGCCTAATCCGTGGTAAAACAGGCCCATCTTTAGAAGATATATCGGAGTGTTTTTCTGAAATGGCTTGAGCCATGTTTTGGGATTGATATCCTGAATCTCTGGATTCACTGCTAGCCCTTGATTTTGCCTGTTAATTTGGCATTCTATGCTAAATGATTAGAAGAACTTATGAAGTTCTGAAAAATTTTGTGATTAGTTGAAGGCATTTTTTCCAATGTACTATTGTCCATATTGCGGTGAGAAGATAGAGTATGAAGAGGTAACAAAGTGAAATTAAAATGGATAAAATGAAAACTCTGTATTTGTTTGTTGTAGGAATTGTTTTTTGTTCTGTTAATTCTTATGCATTTGCACAAGAACCTGTCTTTGAGATTTGGCCTACTCAATCAGAAGTAAGTTATCCTGACCATCCAACAATAGAGTTTACAATC
>JAICHE010000288.1 GCA_025922755.1 Nitrososphaeraceae archaeon | reverse complement strand
TTCTCAATAAATTCAAAAAAATTGGGTTCATTTTACACAGATGATAAGGGTCATTTTATGACAACCTTTCAAATCCCAGATAATCAAGAATCAGAACGAGTAGATTTTCTTGTTACTGATAAGATTGGAAATGAAAAGAAAATTAGCTTAAGACTAGGTGTGGAAGGAACCCAAATACCAGAATCAGAATCAGTTCAACTCACAATAAAAGGACTTCCTGAAATTATGCACAGAGGAGACTTTTTGGAAATATCAGGAACTGCAACTCCAGGTAGCGCTGTTACTGCATCCATTAAAAATCCCGATAACCAAGTAATCAATACAAGAACTGCAGAAGTAAATGCAAAGGGTGACTGGGAATTAGACGAACCAATAATAGTTCCTCTGGATACACCATTTGGAAGATACACAGCTGAGATTACAGATGGAAGACAGAGCATAGTCGAAACATGGGCAGTAGAGTCATCCAAAGTAGTAGTGATTGCACCCACAGATATAAGGTTTGAACCTGGTGAGACTTTGAGATTTAACGGAACTGCATTGCCCAATCAGTCAATTGAATTGGTTCTTGAAGACCCATTAGGAATTGAAATTGTCTCAGACATATTTGAGGTTGGGAAATCAGGAGATGTTGATTTTGAATACAAAACTACTGCAAACATAGACAAAGAAGGAACCTGGACATTAATTGCAACCCAAGGAAAATACAAGGAATTCATCTATGTAGGATTAGGAGAATTACCATCAATTCCAATTAATGTAGAATTTGACAAACTTAATTACAAATCATCGGACCAAGCAATAATCACACTTACCGGAAAACCTTCTGAAGTTGTTAATCTATTAATCATCGATCCTTCAGACAAGCCAAAAGGAGAAGCAATCCCAATTACCCTGAAACCTGATGGTACCAACAACCATATTTTAGACCTTAAGGGATTTTCTTCGGGGGTTTATTCTGCAGTAGTAAGTAAAGGAAGTTCAAAAAGCACTGAGACTTTTACTGTGGGACTTTTAACAGGTTCTGGAGAAATTAGTATTGGCACCACCAAAACAAGCTATGAACCTGGAGAATCAGTTTTAGTTTTAGGTCAAACAAAACCAAATGTACTTCTTACCTTAATACTGATTGATCCTAATGAAAACGAGGTAAAAGAGGTATTAACATACTCTGACAAACAAGGAAAAATAACAGAAAATGCATTCAGAATCCCATCAGAAGCGAAATCTGGAACTTGGAAATTAAATGCAAAGAGTGGTTCAAATTTCGATATTGTTGAGTTTGAGGTAACAACCCTGAAAATAGAAGGATTGGTAATTTCTGTAAAAGATGGTGAGCAAATTCCAGGGTATGGAAAAACTGTGCAAATTACAGTGCTAGGAGCAGAGCAATTAGTCAGAATAGAAGTAATTTCAGATGATGGAGAGATAATACAAAAACTGTCTTTCCCAGCCTCAGACCAAGGAAAGGTAATACAACCTTGGATAATACCTCCCGGGACAGAACCTGGAATTTATACATTTAAGGCGAAAGATGCTTTCAACGAAGCAGAAACAACATATGAAGTAAAATAGTCTCAAACAATTTTATTTCACCTTATTTCGAACAAAGGCATGAATCTTAAAGAAAAAATTTCAGAATATCCAAACTTTCCAAAAAAAGGGATTTTATTTCGTGATTTTAGTCCTATTTTGAAAGACCCTTCTGCATTATCATTTATTGCAGATGAATTCGCCAAACACTTTCACCCAAAGGACGTTGACCTTTTTGCAGGAATTGAATCAAGAGGATTTTTGCTTGCAGGAATTTTGGCTGCAAGATACAATAAAGGAATGGTCATGATTAGAAAAGCTGGCAAACTACCTGGAAAGACCACTAAATTATCTTACACGATTGAATATGGAAAAGATACAATCGAAATCCAAAAAGAACTTATCGAAGAAGGTCAAAAAATTGTTATTTGTGATGACTTGCTTGCAACTGGTGGAACAGCTAAAGCTTC
>JAICHE010000287.1 GCA_025922755.1 Nitrososphaeraceae archaeon | reverse complement strand
CTGGACTACCAAATACAGAGCCAATAATCTCTACTTCTTCAGTTCCAGAAGGTAATGTCATACTAAGGGTTCGAGTTGTTGCAGTTGTTTCAATTTCAGAATAAGATGGCTCATCACCGTCTGCTAAGATAATAAAGGAATCATCGTTTCCCTGATAAACAGAATCAAAGAAACTTCTCTCAAATGTAACTTCAAGTGTTCCAGGAGAACTGTTAACATTAACGGTAAAAATTAAGGATACAAAATCTAAATCAGGTTCGATTCCAGTAACAGTTACACCGTTTCCAACATACTCTACATCATAGACATTTCCCTCAACATTTACTGTTGCAGAATCTGCATAAACAAAAGCAGAGGAAATTATTGCAACTGAAATTAATCCAAATGAAATCAACAAAACATATCTAAGACTAGGAAGTTTCTTACCAAATTCATATTTCTGTTCATAACTGCCCGTACTATTCAACAAGAATTTTCCTCAAAATTGATGTTAAAAGAAATAAGATGACAATAAATCACGTATCAGTCAAGCTTTTTTGGTTATTTTTTTGAAATTGCTAAAAAATTCAGGCTCAGATTACGCCTCGAAGAATCTGGATGATTTTCTCGCCAATCACATTTGCCGCTAAGGATTGAGCCTCCTTGGTTTGAGCCCCTATATGAGGCGTGAGAATTACGTTATCTAATTCTACCAATTTGTGATCAAGTGCAGGTTCTTTTTCAAAGACATCTAATGCTGCACCTCCCAGGTTTCCATTTTTAAGGGCATCATAAAGTGCATCCTCATCTATCACACCACCCCTTGATGTATTGATGATTTTAGCAGTTTTTTTCATTGTAGAAATTTTTTGAGTATCAATCAAATGATATGTGGAATCCAATAGTGGCACATGAATTGAAACATAATCGGAGCTTTGCAATAATGTGTTCAAATCAGCTTTCATCAAACCAACTTCTTTTGAAAATTCTTCATCAATTGGAATTACATCATAACCGATAATATTCATGTTAAGTGCTTTGGCAAGTCGTCCTAGTCTTTTTCCAATGTTACCCATACCAATAATTCCGAGGTATTTTCCTCGAAGTTCAGTTCCTTTCAGTTCTTTTTTTAGCCATTGTCCATTACGAATTCCTCTATCACCTCGAGTAGTTTGTCTTGCTAAAGATAACATTAGTCCCAACACCAATTCAGCTACTGCATTCATTGCACCTTCAACTGCATTAATTACTCGAATGTTTTTTGATTTGGCAGCTTCTTGATCAACATTATCAAGCCCCACACCAACACGAGCAATGATTTTACAATTTTCAGCTTTGTCAATAATTTCTTTGGTTATTGTTGTTCTACTTCTAACAATTACAATGTTAAATGAAGAAATTTTTTCCATGATTTGTTCAGGAGTTATTGTTGGCTCATAAGAAACTTTGAGACCGTTATCTTCTAGAATTTTATTTAAAATTGGATCAACTTCATCGCAAATTAAAACTGAATCTTCAAATCCCATAATATTCGGCGTGATCTACTGAATATATTTCATTAAAAATAAAAAGAAAAAAAGGTTAAAAGATCAAGAAAGCATTTCAGCTACTACAGGAATTACTTCCCATAATGGAATCATGCCTTGTTCTTGCATTTCAGAAGCTACGTCATCAGTGTACAAACCGTGAATGTTTACAGCTGGATGTGCAATACTGTTCATTCCCATTGGTGGTACAGCATCACTTGGGTTACCTAGTGCATAAGCATAGGATGCCACTGGAGCCTCAATTACACCTTTCTCAACTAGAACTGGGTTCAAGCCGAATGGATCACCTGCTACAAAGATTGAAGCGGCGCCGGTGTAAATTGCTGCATAGTCGTGATTAACTGCTGCATACACACCTGGTTCGTCAAAGACTAAGTCTACAATCATTCCTTGTGAGCCACCGAGTAACCATGTTTCAGTTGCTGCGGATTGTACTCTGTTACCTTGTGTAACTCTGTCCAAGATTTCTCCTACAATGTGGAAGAATACGGGT
>JAICHE010000286.1 GCA_025922755.1 Nitrososphaeraceae archaeon | reverse complement strand
TTACAAGAAGATTCATCAAAAGGTCATGGTTGAAACTGGTAAGCTCGTATGTTATCAGTGCATCATTGTAACAATAATTTGCAGTCTGGTAAAGATTAAGATCAGATAAATCAATACCATAATCGATTTTTTCTTTTCCCAACAATGCTTTTGAAACGCTGTTTAGGGAAAAATCAGTATATGATTGACTAAATGCATAGATTTGGAATGAACGATTAGAGAGAGTTCGGTACAGGTCAATGTGAACCCCATGCTTTAGAGTGGCAGAATCTCTCATCATGTAAAGTGGATTATCTTCTTTTTTGATTCCCAATCTTTCTGCTCTGTTGTAAAGATAGGGTAAATCAAATTCATCTCCATTGTAAGTTAAAACAAAAGGAAAGTCTTCCATAATCTTGAAGGCATCGGCAATCATTTCTTTTTCTTTGTCTTTGTCATAAAATGTCACTTGGACATTCTCATCAAGTTCATTTTTTCCTTCTTCAGTATCTTCAGTCCTCAAAACGAAAATTTTGTCAAATCCATCGGTGCCTTTGAATCCAACTGCCGTAACTTTTTTTTCTGCAATTTTAGGGTCTGGAATACGACCAATTTCAGCCTCAACTTCAATATCGACGCTAAGGCGTTTGATTTTTGGGATTGGTTGATTGAGCAACTCGGCCCAATCTGTAATACACTCTTTGAATTCCTTTGAATCCACCATGTTCTCACTATCTACCTTGTCCCAAAGTAGACTCTTCAAGGCAATCTTGACTTCATCAGAAATTTCCAAATCATGAGGTTTTATTTTTCCCTCGACTATCTCATAGTACTTTCCCACGATCAGAGATCTATCATACAAATAATTTTCATAGTACTTGATGTCTGACTCCCATGTTTCAATTATATTTCTAATACTTTTTTCACCAGTAGTACCTCCAATTGTCAGTGGGTCAGATACGATAATTTTTGATATGTCTATGTTTTCATCTCTAATCAAATCATGTCGTTTTACTCGTTCGATTTTTAAAATATCATCTCTATCCTGAAGAAAGTCTAACTCGTCTAATTCTAATTTAGAGTAGCAGTAAGGTTTATGATCAATTTCATCTAACCATAAAATTAATTTCTCAGATTTTGGATCGTAGAATTTTAACATTGCAGACCTTGATACATTATCATATGTTGCAGAAACAAGCATCGAGGGAGGCATTGAAGAGATTTTATCAGGATTTGAAACTTCTACTTGCATAATATCACTTAAGATGAATCATATTTGTTAACCAGTTCTTGTGCCCACATGGAAATTTTCTTTTTGTCAAGTTGGATTACTTCCACTCCTGCTTCTTCCAATAAATCAAAATCAGTTTCAGGATACGAATCAAGACAAACAAATTTTTTTATTCCAATAGTTATGGCCATTTTGGTGCATTCCAAGCAAGGAACAAAAGTAGTGTACAAAATTGCACCTTCAATTCCTGCCTCAATTCCAAGAATTGCGCAATGCATTATCGCATTTGCCTCAGCGTGATTACACAAGCATCTATCAAGAGATGCACCTGATTCAATTTTTCCCTCCATTCGTAATTGGCATCTTTTACATCCTCCATCAAAGCAGTTTTTTATGCCTGGAGGAGTGCCATTATAACCAGTTGCAAGTTGTCTGTGATTTCTTACAATAACTGCACCAACTTGTCTTGTCATGCAATTTGAGCGAAGTTTGGCAAGCTCAGCTTGAAGCATAAAATACTCATCCCATCCAGGTCGCTCAAAATCCTCTCCCATAACAAAAGAAAATACTTGAGCCATATATGAATTGGTTAATTTGGTAAAAATGAATTTTAAAATTTTAAACAGAATTTGATCGCTTGGAATTTTTGAATGATTGATTTCTACATAAAGTTCTTTAACAGCCCCCAGAAGACGAAGTTATGGTAAGCTATACAGCAGAAGTAAATGCTATTCATAAGAAATTTCAGGCCGCTGTAAAAAGAGCAAAGACAAAACAATCCCTTAACAAAGCATACAGCGTTCACAAAAAAGCTCATGAACGGC
>JAICHE010000285.1 GCA_025922755.1 Nitrososphaeraceae archaeon | reverse complement strand
GTTTATGCATCTCAATTTTCATCTCCCGTCTTGCAACATGAATCTGCTTTGCTAGGTCTTTTCGCTCTTGGGTAAAGGTGATAAGTGGTGGTGTGGGAATCTGTTCTACAATATGCAAAAGTGTTATCTTTGAATTGTGAAGTTTTGCTATTTGTCGGGCATGTTCAATTGCTTTGTTTCCCGCCTTTGTTCCTGCATGAGGGACTAAAATATCACTGTACATTGTAACTTGCCTCATTAAATTCCACTACGATTCTAAAGTCAGACATTTCTACTTTAATTGCCAAAAATCAAAGTTATCAATAGTGCTTTGATAGACAGAATTGTTGCAAATAATGCTATTAACGAAAAAACGTCTTTGTTTTTGTCTTTTAGATTTGTTATTAGTTTTTGATTCATGATAGTAATAAAAAATAACATAGCATAATGGAGCGGTCGGGAATTTATGCTATGTTGACTTTATCTGGTTTCCACCTCCGTTATTGTTTTCATACGATAATTTACTCAAAGTAATAGATATACTGGTAGCAACACAATGTATTACAAAATATTCTAAATTATAATATACTATTAATTGAAAACTTTACCATGAAAAAATCTCCGTCACTACTTTATTTCAAATGTAGTTGTGGAGACGTCTTTGGTTCTCATAAGAGTTTGTTACATCATAAAAAATGGTTGTGTATTTTTGGATATAACAAGAACTAATTTTAATCAAAAGGAAATGATAATGTAATGGTGTTTTTTGTAGATTTTACATTCAAACTTTTTTGCACAATATCATGAAACAGCTCCGTTACCAGGGTTTTGACATAAAGAGACCATTTTTCTCCTAGATCGTGATTTATTCTAAAGGTGTATCCCACCTTTGTCTTTGTTACGTCGTGTTGCATCCAAGCTACATAAATCCATGATCTTAAAATTTCAATAAAATCTTCAACGCTATACTCTCCCTTCATAAAGTTCAAAATATCTGAGAATGTATCCTTTTCTACTTCTTCAGCAAGATGAATTATCTCATCATCTTTCATTTTATTAATTGAGTGTTGAACAAAGGGTTTTGTCATTGGCAATAGTCCCAATTTTCGTTCGTATCTTTCCCAAAGGATGTGATTTGAGAGAATTTTTGAGACTAGGGCATTTACATTGATTTTTTCAAGTTCTGCATCATTTTTTATCTCCTCGATAAGGTCAGGATCGAGCCTAAAAGAGATGGTTTTACTTTTTTTCTTCTCCTTAGACATTTTATCTTCTTTTTTTAACAATGTATAGGGCTATAAGGTATATGGAAATTAGATTCGTCTATTTTTTGGGCATTACCTTGAAAATTATGTTGTTTTTCTATCAGAATCTGCTTATCTCATATTCGCAGTAATTCTGAGATTTTTGAGACTTTGGAGTAGATTGTTTTTGTTCCTGTTTCATTTTATCACCTCGCTGAATAATCAAAAAAATTATTGATAAAATAGTAGCATTACAAAGAGATACACTGTAAAGTTCCAATTAAAATTTTGTTCCAAAAAATCAAGTTGTATTACATTGTATTGCTACCTGTTTATATCAAAAAAATCCCTAACTAATTCAATGAGACTGGATTCATGTAGAAAATGCGGATTTGGGTTGGAAATAGAAAAAAAATGTAGTGCCTGTAGGGACCCAACGACCTTCAGATGTAAAAACTGTAATTTTTTGACAGAAGAGAGATTTCATCTGCTATGTAATTCACACTTAATTGAACTAACGGTATAAAGAAGATGGAACAAACAATCTTAACAAAATCTAAACTTGAAAATGTAGAAAATTGCTGTGATGATGTGTTAGAGCAAAAAGATGTAAAATTTATTGGCGTGATAAATATGCTAGGAAATTTAATTGCAGGGGGGTTTAGAAAAGATGTTGAACCTATCGGAACTAATGAGAAACGTAAAATGATGTACATGCAGTTAAAGTTGGATCTTTATATGAGAAACGAGTATGATGACTTGTTTGGTCCTGTACAATATGTTACGTCAAAAAGAAAAAATGCAGAAAAAATTT
>JAICHE010000284.1 GCA_025922755.1 Nitrososphaeraceae archaeon | reverse complement strand
TGAACATCTTTTTTGCCCAATTTCATATCTTGAACTATTTGGAGCTTTTTTACCTTTAAAGTCTTCACAGATTCCTTTACAACAATATCCCATTAGAGATCACCATTCCCAAATGTATCGTGACAACAAGGACATCTGGAATACTTTGAAATCAAAAAGCGATTGCAGTTGGAACAGAATTTCTTGAAGATATCGGTGTTAGTTTTTCTTAATTTAGAATCAACATCATAATATTGACAAATGCTTCTGCAATCTTGATTCATTAAGGCTCTTCCATCCTAAATAATTTTTTTGATTTTCTTTGCAGCTCTTCCTGAAAATTTTTTTCCGGATTGTTAATTTCATTTTTTATTCTAGAATTTTTTTTTATATTATTTCTTTTAACACCATTACACACAATGTCTATGCGCCGGCATTTGGAAACAATTATTGTATATTCTTTTGGAAAAAATTCCAAGTTTGTTTTTACTTTGCCCATTTTTGAATCAATGGTTTCCAATATGTTTTATTTGTTGAATTCATAATAAATCGCACGTACAGATTAGTCAATATTAGAGACAGTAAAATTAGCTAAATTAATAAAAAACAATTATCTTTATGCAGTGGCATAGTGAATAAATTATTATAACTATGATTTATCCGAAGAATTCCGCTTTAGATCAGATTGGTATTAGAGACCTGAAGCTAGTTTCTCTATAGGTACTTTTTTCATACAAATTTACAGTGAATCATACAAAATTAGTGTGAATTAGGCACAAAAATCGGATCCGGCAGACTGATATCCAGTCATCATCCCTCCAAGGAATCAAACTTAACTGACAATCCCTTCAATCGGAATCTTGATAATATTACAAAAGTCAAATTCAGAATTTTGATGTAAACTCATTTTTACCTCAACAATGGATTGATTAGTGATCAGAAAATTTTTGATTTTTAATTTGGATCTTGAGTAATGTGTTTATTTTACGCCAACAATATAGATTAACTGATTTTAAACCATTTCTAGACTTTGATTAATCAAAGAAGAATTTTCCACTACCATGAAGTTTTCGTTTTGTATTCTTCTAGAATCTTCTTTGCAATATTTTCTTGATCTAACATCTTTGCCTTCATTTCATCATTCATTCTTTCCCCACGCTCAGGTAAAACATATTCAAAGCTATCAGGTAGTACTGAAATCAATTTATTTGCATCAAATACCTCAATTGCCAATTCTATCTCATGTGTCATTTTTTTGCCAAAATCAGAGTGAAGTCTGGTTCTTGCATCACCCGAATCCTGGAATCTCTCAAAGGATTTGTTAATTTGTTTAAAAGAGCCAAAACTATTCATCTCAAAAATTCTTCCATCCTCAGAAATCCAGTAAGGACTATACTTTTCGATTTGAGTCACTTGGATTAACCCTTCTCCTTTGACATCAGAGGGGATCATTTTAGTTTTCATCGGATTCAGCGATGAACCAGAAATGTCCAACCCTTCGTTCAGATACGTGATCTGATATCTATTCTTAAAGTCAATAGCCTTGATTGCCATTACTTTGTCTTTAAGAGGCTCTAGGAAAACCACAGACAAGTTCGTAGTATCGCATTTTTCCTCAATATCAGAGGAAGCGCATTTTGTCTTTTCATGAGTTGCAACAATGCTTTCCTTATCAATTACATTTGATTTTTGCACTGCCCTCACCTCGCTGATTTCATTGTTGTATCCATACCATACTTCAATTCCTAATTCTGCCAAGTGTGCTTCGCCAACATTCGGAATTCCAAAGAGAAATTCTTGAACCCTCAAGCCTTTATCAGCATAAAGGGATGCAGAAAACGTGTTTTCTTTGCCAATAATTACAGATTGCTCTGGAAATGGGGTATGAAAGTTATCAGTAATTGTAAATGCTCGTTCATTTAATCGAAATCCCTTTTCTACTGTATTCTCAAAGGTTTCATGGCTTAGGCCAAATGTAGGTCTTGTAAGCTGTTTAATCTCGATTGGAAAATCAAGAAGGTTATTTTCAGAACCAAAAGCAACTGGTTGCAAAAACAAAACCATTGCGCTAAATAC
>JAICHE010000283.1 GCA_025922755.1 Nitrososphaeraceae archaeon | reverse complement strand
CAGGTAGGAGCAGAACAGATTATCGGTGATTTTAAAGATAAAAATGCAATTCAAGAACTATCAAAAAAATCAGATATCATCACATATGAAATTGAATCAGGCGATAGTGACGTCCTAAAATCATTGGAGAGTAATGCCGAGATCAATCCATCTCCAGACACATTAAAAACAATCCAGGACAAATTCTTGCAAAAAACATTCATATCAGAAAATGAAATTCCGGTTGCCGAATTTATCAAAATAGAATCTATTGAAGATGTGCATGAAGGATTGAATCGATTTGGATACCCTGCACTGTTGAAGGCTAGACGAGATGCCTATGATGGTAGAGGAAATTACAAAATAGATAATCCTAATGAAATTTCTCTGGCTTTTGATTATTTTAAGGGTCAAAAGCTAATGCTTGAAAAATTTATTCCATTCAAAATGGAAGTTTCAGTAATTGCAGCAAGAAACACCAAAGGAGAAATCAAAACTTACCCTCTAGTTGAGAACATTCATGAAAAAAATATTTTGAGACAAACAATAGCTCCTGCAAGGGTTTCAGAGCAATTAGCAAAGAAAGCTGAAAAAATCGCCCATGTAACCATGTCTGTACTAAAAGGAGCAGGAGTTTTTGGTATCGAAATGTTTGTTACAAATAATGATGAAATTTTAATTAACGAAATAGCTCCCAGAGTTCACAATTCAGGCCATCACACATTACAATCAAGTGAAACATCACAATTTGAGCAACATCTCCGAGCAATTTTAGGATTAGAGTTAGGAAGTGTTAAACTAGTAAGACCTACTGTAATGTACAATATTTTAGGATCTGAAGGATTTGAGGGAGAGTACCAACCTATAGAAATCTCAGAGAAAAACGTATTTTTAAAAATGTATGGAAAAAAAATATCTAAACCACAAAGAAAATTAGGTCATGCCAATTTTGTGGCAGGTGAAGAAGAATCAATTGATGATCTTTTAAAAAAAATAGACCAACTCAAAGAGAAATTTCAAACCAGGCCATTGAATTAAAAATCACTATAAAATAATTTTAAATCCTAATGCCAAGACATTTGATTCAATCATAAGTTTATTAATAAATTCAAAAGAAATACTGACATGGTATCCATCCCACATGTATTATCAGGAATATCAATTATCTTGTTAGTGATTTACGGAATTGATGTTTTAGTAGGTGGTGGTGGTGCAGGTGAGGGGTTTTTACCATTTGATGCCATGACTCGAGGTGTTGGATTTGGATTTCCTCCAATAATACTATCTTTTATTGCATTTTTCATGTCTAAAAAACCTCCATTCAAGGGCCTAGGAATAATGTTGGTAATTACAGGAATTTTAATCATAATTGGGGGCGCCATATCGATGACAAACGCCAGCGAATCAGAGAATACTGCAAGGATGGCAGGTGAAGGAGGGGCTTTGATAGCAATTGGAGCAATAATCATAGGTCTAGGAGCATTAAAGATAAAAAAATCAGTTACAAAGGTAGCATAAATGCCAGTTTGTAAAAAATGTGAAAGTGATGTTTCTAAAGTTTATGATTGTGAACATACTGACGATCAAGAATATTGTAAGGAATGCTATACTGAACTTCATTATTATTTGACAGAAAAAGAATGAGTTTTCCACAAAGTTAAGATTGAATTAAAGTTATAACTCTAAAAAATATACAAACAAAAAGTGAAAGCAATTATTTTAGCTGGCGGACGAGGCAAACGTCTTAAACCAATTACAGATTATGTTCCAAAGCCACTAGTTCCTTTAAAAAACGTTCCAATAATTGAATGGCAGATAAAATATTTAAAAAAATTCAAAGTTGATGAAATAATAATTTGTACTGGTTACAAAACTGAAATGATAGAGCATTTTTTAGATACAAAAGATAATTTTGGAATCAAAATTAGATTCTCTATTGAAAAAAATCCACTTGGTACAGGTGGAGCTATAAAACAACCTGGAAAATTAATCAAAGACGATTCTTTTTTTGTGTTAAATGGGGACACAATTACAAATATTGATTTGGGAAAATTACAAAAAAAGACAAATTCGATTGCAGCT
>JAICHE010000282.1 GCA_025922755.1 Nitrososphaeraceae archaeon | reverse complement strand
GAAACCTTTCAGATTTTCTGGGAAACTTGAAAAAACAAGAATTTGATGGAATTGAAAGTAAAATCAAACAATCCTTAATCGATATGACCTCAGATCTTACATCTCTTTTACTTAGTATCAGGTTAGAAAAAACCACCAAATCCGAAGGAATTGATTTCACCAATCTATTGGATGAAGAAAAGTTCATCTTAGATACAGAAGAGCAAAAAAGAGAAAGAACAGAGATGATCCTTTCTGCTACGATTAATGGAAAATCGAAATTTCTTGAATCAATTTCTCAAAACCATAAAACCAAAACAGTCGTACTTAGATTCCTTCAAAATGTTGATGAAATTGTGGGAGCAGATTTAGAGAAATATGGACCATTCAAACCAGAGGATATTGCTACACTTCCATATGAAAATGCTCAGGCACTAATTACAAAAAACATTGCCACAAAAATTCATTGGGAAGACTAGGTAGAAATTAGACCCAGACATTATTTTATTTTGTATGTCTCACACCGGGGTGGATGTTATTGATTTTTTATTTTACACCATTTATCCAGTTATTGGAATTTTCATTGTCGAAGGAATAAGTAGAGCAGTAAAATCTCCCAAATGGATTAAACTCTGGGTTCAAGCCGCAGTGTCAATTGGATTTGGAGTATATTACTGGTTTATTTTACCAGCCCCACAAAATTTTCCGTTAACTGCCATGGTAATGTTTGCATTAGCTATTGCTTTGATATACCAAGGAAAAAGAGCTAAAATATCTCCAGATAAAAGCCCATACTGAAATTACCTATTTCTTAAATTTTCTGAAAAATCTTTTGATTCCACTTGGTTTCCCAATGTTGCCATCTCGAATAACTTTTCTTTCTCCAAATTTTTTAGCTCTAATTTGAGTTAATTTAACACATCTGTGTTCCTCGGGTAACCTATGCTCAGAACAAAATGGATCCTTGCAGTAACTACAATGAAAGGGCAAATCAGTCATATCTCCGCAGTATGCACAATTTTCCGGCTTCATAATTTTGGGTAGTAATTTAATTCTAATAAACCTGTTAGTTTTATTGAATTTTTTATTTTAGCACAATTTCACGAAAACATTTTTAGTCTTTACCAAAGGAGTGCTAGTAAGTGAATTTTGATGCTCAATAACAAAGTAGCCGTAATCACAGGAGCAAGCAGTGGCATAGGATATGCAACAGCCTTGGCACTATCAAAAGCCGGAGCTAAGGTAGCAATTGGAGCCAGAAGAACCGATAAACTGGAAGATTTAGAAAATAAAATTAAAGAAAATGGGGGTGAAGTTTATTCTCAAAAACTTGATGTAACAAAAAAAGATGAATGTAATTCTTTTGTAAATAACGTTTTAGAAAAATGGGGATCTGTAGATATATTAGTAAATAATGCAGGTTTGATGCCTCTGAGTTTTGTCAAAAATTTGAAAATTGACGAGTGGGATCAAATGGTTGATGTCAACATTAAAGGAGTATTGTATTGTACAGGCGCAGTTGTAAGTCACATGCTTGAAAAAAAATCTGGTCACATTGTAAATATTTCATCAGTGGCAGGTAGAATCGTATTTCCAGCAGGTAGTGTTTATTGTGCAACAAAGCACGCAATTACTGCATTCAGTGAAGGGCTAAGAGAAGAGCTTAGTGTCAGGAAAAATATTCGAGTAACTTGTATTGAACCTGGAGTTGTGGCAACAGAACTAACCAATACCATTACCGATGAATCCCTTCAGGGATTTGTGGAAAATGCAAAAAAAATGGAAGCACTTCAAGCTGATGACATTGCCAATGCCATTCTTTATGCAGTAGAATCCCCCAATCATGTTAATGTTAATGAAATTCTAATTAGACCAACTACACAAGAGCGTTAAATTGTCAAAAAACATCCCTCATGTTTTAATTTTAGGGGGAGGATTTGGTGGTTTATCAGCTGCAAATGAAATAAGAAGTTCACTTTCTTCATCAGAAGTAAGAATCACAGTTGTTGATAAAAAAAATTGGTTCATGGTTGGTTTTGCTAAACTCTGGATAATAAGAGGGACAAGAACTTTTGAAAATTCAACTGG
>JAICHE010000281.1 GCA_025922755.1 Nitrososphaeraceae archaeon | reverse complement strand
TCCCTTAACATATCCGTCCATACCATCATCAACACTCTGTGCAAATGCTTGAGACATTGCACCAGTTGCTGTTATGGCTACTGCGGCCACAAGTAATAGAGCATACTTGTGGTTCCTAGAATTCATTGTTTTAATCGAAATTGAAAATTATTTAAGGGTTGAGACCACAGAATTGTTAAATTTGTAAATTATTATATTTTAGTTTAATTTGATATTATCATAGAAAATGAAAATTATGTTATGGTGTAGTGCATGAAGGTAAAATCAAACACAAAATTATCTATATTTGATACCTTCAAGACAAAGGAAAATAGTCTAACAGGAGAGGCTAACAGACAAAGATCTATCATACGAATTTTATCTAGTAAGGCAAATCCCGCAGAAAGGACTAGAACTGGTATTTCTCAGAAAATTGCTAAGGGTCAGGGAATAGTTTGGAAGAATATCTATTCAGGAATTTTCAGGGACCTTGATGAGATTTTACTTCCAATGGGTATTGCCGAAGAAGACGGTAGATTGCCACTAAAAAGAGGGCCAAAAGCACTTCAGGAAAAAGGCATTCCCTTTTACCATTTGACAAGAAAAGGGATCTTAATTGCATTATCAATCAATGAGGTAGAAAATAAAGGAGGTTTACTTGCAGAGTTTTTCTCAAAGGCAGATTCTAAGGAAAAGGAATTTGAGAAGATCATTACTAATCTGTCTAAATCTAGTCCTAATTTTACATATTCAATTTTTCAAAAATACGTGAAGGCATTTTGTGACGATAAAATTAAAGATCTTCTTCCCTTTGATCTCTCAAAATTACAAAGTATTTCTGATGAATCACTTAGCATTCAAAAGGAGATTTTAGAGGCATTTTTGAAACTCCCGAAACAAGAAAAAGAAGAGGCAATTAGGTTCCTAAAGGAAATTACTTGAAAATAAGGTAATTTAGGAAAATCGCCAAACATTAAAATCAGTTACATAATCAGTTCCATTGAAATGGGCTCAAAGAATGTCTATGCCTCCGTAAAGTCATACAGCAAAAGAGGTCAATTGCTAAAGAAGGCCGATTTTCAAACATTAGCAGAATCTAGAGATTTAGAGGAATTAATGACGAGGATAAAAAATACAATTTATGCTGAATCTGTATCAGATGTTCAAAAACCATATACTTCTCAGAAAATTGAAAACGCCTTGAGAGGACATTTGGCTGATGTTCATTATTCAATTGCCAAAACATCAGGTGACAGAAGCATATTCAATGCATATTACATGAAGTTTATTATTTCAAATTTAAAATCAGTTCTAAAAGGAAAGGTTTTAGGAAAATCCCAAGAAGAGATAGAATCTCACATTAATCTTCATGCTGAAGAATTAATCAAGCAAAGAGATATTGTTGTAAAAGCTCTTGTTGCAAAAGATATTGAAGAAACAGTAGCTAGTCTAAGTTCAAGTCAATTTGGGGAAGATATTGCAAAAGCTGCTGCACTTTACAATGACAAAAAAAATATTCAAATTTTTGATATTTATTTTGATAAAATTTTGTATCAACAATTAGGTCGTGCAATTAAGAATAGCAGAGAAACTGAAGTTACAAAATTAATTGGAATGGATATTGACTTTTACAACTTGTTGAGTGCTATCCGTGGAAAATTCTGGGGTTTGGAAGAAGAACAAATTCAAGATTTGATTGCATCAACTACACCTACGGCATCAAGAGATTTAATCGGCAGAATGATTAGCGCAGCATCTGTAAGAGATGCATTCAATGAATTGTCTAGTACCAGATACAAGAATCTTATCCCTGAATCGGAGAATGAATTGGATGCAATAGCTGAATTTGAAAGAAAGTTTGAATTAGAAATTTATCAGTCCTCATTAAGATCTTTTACAAAGATGTTCAGTTTTGCTACCATTATTGGCATAACTAAATTGACTGCATATGAGGTAAGAAATTTGGCAGCCATTGCATATGCCGTTGAACAGAAGATACCAACAGAGACTACAATTTAAAAATTAATTCTAGAAGAAGATTAGCCTCAAAATGGCAAGTTTTCCCTCTAAAAAAAAGAAAGTACCTCCAG
>JAICHE010000280.1 GCA_025922755.1 Nitrososphaeraceae archaeon | reverse complement strand
CCTGGTATATTGACAAAAGAATAAACAAGCAAATAATCTTAGATGCAAAAAAATATGCAAAAAGTTTTCTTTTAAAATTAGAAAAGACAGCTAGCGAGTCACAGATTCCTGTTTCCATTAAAATTCAGGAAACAAAATCTATTGCCAAGGAAATAATTGATTTTGCAGAATCTAAAAAAATCAATCTCATAATCATGGGATCACACGGTCAAACTGGATTTAATCTACTGGTTTTAGGTAGCGTTAGCAACAAAGTAAGTCAATTATCAAAATGTCCAGTTTTGATTATAAAGTAATTCTCAGTTTGAATATTATCAAAAAAGCGTTTATTCTTTAAACCAATTAGAGTATACTCGTTTCACGTATTGCTGGTATGCCTTTTGCATATCTTCATCAGTTGCCTGAATAAAAAGACGCAGGAATTCGGTTCCAGTAACTATTCCAATGACTTTACCATCATCAATCACTGGGACTTTTCGGATGTCTTTGTTTGCCATAATATCAATTACATCAGCTACTGATTGATTGGAGGTGATATGTACAACTGGAGAAGACATTACTTCGGAGACTGGGGTGTCAGCAGAATATGGTTTCAATATAATTTTTGTAGCAAAATCTCTTTCGGTAATAATTCCAACGGGTTTATTGTTATCTACAATGACAATTGAGCCTATTTTTTGTTGTGCCATCAATTCTGCTGCATCCTTGAGGTTTGCATCAGGGCCTAAGGAAACCACATTAGGATTCATTATTTCCTTTACAGAAAAAGTTCCGTCATTTTCAATCACCATACAAAGTAAGATTTTGATTTTCTATTTTAGTATATGGAAGAATCAGGATTTTGAAAATAAGAGTTAGTGGTGAAGTTAAATTTAATCTGCTTCTTCTATCCCACAGTTAATACACATTTTTTTTGATTGAATTTCAAACCATGCAAAATTATGAACATATCCTTTCTTACATTCCATAAGGACATTTCTAGAAACCTTTAGGATTTGAGAATTATTGTCAATAATAATCTCGATCAGGCATTGAAAAAATCTTACTTTGAAATGAGGTTATTTTTCCAACCCATCAGAGCATTAAAAATTTCTAGGTAATTTTTTGCCATGGTGGTTATGTGAACATGAGCGTAAAAATCCTGTATTTTACCCTCAAAAACCGTAGTTGTTTCTTTTTTAAATAGAGGAACAGTTACTCCGATTTTTTTTATTTCATCAAAATTGTAATTGTTAATTTGAACTCGAGTATCTTTAATTCGAATGCTCTTTTTTTCTTTGCCTTTGTTAAGATGTTCTATCTCCTCAGTAAGGGATGGACTCCAATGTTGAGAATCCATAGGCCATCTATGAACATAGACTTTATCGGCTTGAAAATTAATTTCTGATTCTGATTTTTTGTTTGACAAAGCATTTTCACCTATGCGCGTTCGGCTAAATTTTTTTTATGAGCAGTTCGTTCAAAAAAGAATTCTTGTTTTTTGAGATCTGATTCTTTTATTATTCGGCATTTTTTTATCGGTACTAATCGTGAGATTTGTTCATAGGTGTTAATTGAACGAACATCTGCAGCATATGCTATTTGCAAAAGAGGAGACCTTTCTTCAATCATCGGTTTTGCTTGTTCATATCCCCCTGCTTGTCTCATTCCTGAACGATAAAGCCCAAGGTTCTTCTCACTTTTTGAAATTTGCGGATCCTGATAACAGCAAAGTGCATATTCATCATTATTTTTTTCAATCAAAGTCATTCTCGTAAACTTGTCACTCCAGTTTTCAACCTCTTGTGCTAGTTGTAGAGCTTCTTCCTTATCTTCAAAAACAGTGGATACTACTAAACGATCTTTTTCATATGCCCAGTAAATCCCATAAAAATTACCTTTCCATTCAATATCAAAAGAAGACATAGGTTATCTCAATAATAGCAAGATTAAGACTTTTTCATTAAAAATCAAAAAAGCAAGTAATATCTAGTAAAGTTTCTTTTTTCGAAGTCTGCTGCTTTTTTGTTCAAGCTCATCTATTTTTTTTATAAATTTTGGATCAAGCTTAATTTTTGACAAAGACTCCAT
>JAICHE010000279.1 GCA_025922755.1 Nitrososphaeraceae archaeon | reverse complement strand
TGTCGCAGCTACATTCTGTCCAAATGACATTTTGCTACTTTTCCTGATAATATTGGTCTATGTATTTGTCTTTAATTTTTGTAATCTCATTTCTTGGGAGTTTAGAGACAATTTTCCACAAAATACTAAGGGTTTCTTCAATGGTTCTATTTTCATCTGTTGCTTGTGTTAGGAATTCTTTTTCAAATGCATCTCCAACATCCATGTATTTCAAATCAATTTGTGTTAATCCTGCTTTACCAACAATTCCTGCAAGGGCCCTAACTTCTTGTGCTCTAGAATATGCATCATAAACCTGATTAGAGACTTCACCGTGATCTGCTCTAGTACTTCCTTCACCAATTCCATCTTTCATTAATCGGCTAAGACTCATCAAGATGTTTACAGGAGGGTAAACACCTTGTCTGAATAAATCTCTACCAAGTACAACCTGTCCCTCAGTAATATATCCCGTCAAGTCTGGGATTGGATGAGTAATGTCATCTGATGGCATTGAAAGAATTGGTACTTGCGTTACGCTTCCTTTTTTGCCGTTTAGTTTTCCTGCTCTTTCATAAATTGTGGACAAGTCAGTGTAAAGATAACCTGGATAACCTTTTCTACCTGGTACCTCTTCTCTTGCTGCACTGATTTCTCTTAATGCCTCAGCGTAGTTTGTCATATCTGTCAGAATAACTAAAACGTGCATTCCAAGTTCAAAGGCTAGGTATTCGGCAACTGTTAAAGCAACACGAGGAGTAATGATTCTTTCAATTGCAGGATCATCTGCAGTGTTTAAGAAAAGAACACTTCTTTTTAGAGCACCAGATTCTTCAAGACTTCTTCTAAAGTATTCTGCTTCACTGTATTGCACACCAATGGCTGCAAAAACCACTGCAAAGTCATCTTGTGTACCGATTACGCTTGCTTGTCTTGCAATTTGTGCTGCTACCAAGTTGTGTGACATACCAGAACCTGAAAAGATTGGAAGTTTTTGTCCTCTAACCAAAGTAATCATACCATCAATTACCGAAACGCCTGTCTGAATGAAGTCTTTAGGATACTCTCTTTGTTCAGGATTCATTGGTTCACCGTTAATGTCAATAAATTGATCTGCTATTGGATCTGGCAATCCGTCTTTTGGTCTTCCCAAACCGTCAAAGACTCTACCAAGTACTTCTCTTGATACTGGCATTTCCATAACTTTGCCTACAAATTTTGCATTAGTACCAGATATTGAAAGTCCAGTTGTTCCTTCAAAGACTTGAACAATTGCTTTTCCATTTCCAACTTCAAGAACTTTACCTAATCTTCTTTCTCCTTCAGTTGTTTCAACTTCTACCAGCTCGTCAAAAGCTGCATTTGAAACATCATCTACTACTACAAGTGGACCTTTAATTTCTGCAATTTTGCTGTATTGAACTCCGCCTTCTGCACTCAATTTTGAACTTTCACTCCTGTAATGCTTTTGAATTGTTCTTGCATATCTACTTCTAATTGATCAAGTTTTGGCATCTCATCATCTTTTATGTCCATTCTTGCTTTAAGCAGTGAACCTACAATTGACATTGCTCTAATATCTGCCAGTGATGCTCCTTCTTTCAGAGCTTGCTGACCTTTCTTGTAAAAATCAACTAATAGCTTTAGAAGTTTGTATTGTTTTTCAGGACTACAATAAGTATCAACATCATCAAATGAGTTTTGTTGTAACAGACCTATCTTTACCATCCTTGCAACTTCAAGAATTAATTTTTCTTCATCTGGTAAGGCTTCAGGACCTAAAAGTCGTACAATCTCTTTTAGTGTATCTTCTCTTTGTAAAACTCCATAGGCTTCACTTCTAAGACTTAACCAATCTTCGTTAATGTTTTCGCCCCACCATTTTGCAATGTCTGCTAAGTAACCAGAATAGCTGTTCATCCAGTTAATTGATGGATAATGTCTAGAGTAGGCAAGTTTTGCATCCAAAGCCCAGAAAGTTTTGATAAATCTCATTGTGTGTGTTGTAACTGGTTCGGTGAAGTCACCACCTGATGGAGAAACTGCTCCAACTAAAGTCACAGATCCGTCACGGTCAGGACTTCCAGAAGCTCTGACACG
>JAICHE010000278.1 GCA_025922755.1 Nitrososphaeraceae archaeon | reverse complement strand
CAGCATCTTCATTGACAAAGGTAATTGTTGTGCCAGGTTCTATTGTAATTCTATCCTTAGAGAAATACCCTAATCTTGTAGGATCTGAACTTATCCTAGGTTCTCTTGTTTCTCCACTTGGAATATAGCTGCTTGCTACACCTTGAGTTGAGGAACCACGAAGAATTCTGATGGTTAGGGATTCATCTTTTATCTCAGGTTTTTCTGTGGTATCTATAAGATTAGTTAACTGGGATAATTTGGCAGTGTAGATTATTTTGTATGTATTATCAGGAGTATTGATTCTTCCTGTAAATCCATAAACAGAGGCATTTTGGCTTTCTTCTACTAATCTTCCAAAGAAGCTTATGGACGTATCAAAGCCTTGTGCGCTTTCTACATTTCCATTAATTCTGATGTAACGCCCTTCTCGAAGAAATTTTCCTTTAAGGTCGGATATTACAAAATCTTCATTGTCTAATGTTATGAAGCCGTCTTCAATTAAAAAGTCAATACTGCTCCCAGACTGTTGATGGGATGATAATCCAATATCAATTTCTGATAGTCTAATTATTTTTTCAGTTACTGCAAAACCTGACCCTTCTATAAGATAAACTGAGTCCTGATCAACTTCTGCAAATACATCATTTATGAAAAACCCCGAGGTAATTACAAGCAAAGCATAAAGCCCCAAAAGAGAAATGTTCACAGTATAATTTCCTGTTAATTTGGTTTATAATTTGCTACTAAAGATTTTTAGACCGTATACGCAATTCTAGAGGGGTTTCGAGGCTAGAGTGAAGGCATTTCCAAACCCTCTTCCTGAGCAAGTTTTATCATATAATCTTCTAAAAATCCTCCAGCCAAAAGCAAACCAATTACTATTCCAATTTCAATCAGTGTCGGTTTTAGGAAAACCTTAAGATTTGTTTTTTTTGTAATTGCTCTAATCAGGATAAAACTTCTTGATGTTGCCAAGGAATAGGCAAAAAGTTCCATCAACCCAAATGGAGAAAGAAAGAGAATAGTAAGAGGGGGTATTTGTTCTAATTCAGGTGTAATTGAGACTATTGCAGCAAAAGCAAACCCTGTAGACCATGCAGAAAATAATCCCCAGGCAACCCCAAATCCAGGAATAAACATGGGTAATGAAATAGTTGCATTATGGAGAAAGATTCCAATGGCATCTATGTCTTCAATTAATTTTTCAAATTCCTCCATGAAAATATTTGCCTCATCTTCATTAACTTCAGACATCGACCCTAGTTGAAATGCTGCAGTAAAAAGTCCCATAAAAATAAAAAAAGTGATTATTCTAATTCTAGACACATTGTCATTTCTTATATTCAATATTTGAGGGTTCTCAGTAGGCGCAGATTTAATTAAACCTGATATTATTCTTGGATGTTGAAAAAGGAATTAACTTTTGCACTAAATTATGCTTTAAACAAAGGATTTCAAATTCACCCAGATGCTTTTGAATTTTTAGAAAATGTGGATGTAAAAAAACTTGAAAAAATAATCAAAGATATTGTAAGGGAGAAAAGTAGACAAAAATTATTTCAAATTAATCAGGATGATTTAGAGAGTTATTTTGGGATTAAAGATGACCAAAGTATACAATGTGAGTACAAAGTACTTTTTGATCCCACTTTAAAAATTACAAGTGGGGAGGGAATAAGTGGTTATAATGCATTATTTGCAAGTCGATTTAACAAATTAAAAAGAATTATTTCTGATAGGCCCGAATCAAGGATGTTAAAGCCAATTGCCTCAGTAAAATCTGCACAGTCAGAGGATGACATGTATGTTTGTGGGTTGGTAACGGCTAGAATTACGGAGAGAAACATTACAAAATTACTATTAGAAGACCCCTCAGGCTCATTTGAAGGGATAATTTTTGATAATGAATTACAAAAAAATGCCGATACCCTCCTAAATGACCAATTTATTATGGCAAGGGTAGGGATTGGAAAGAATTCGGGATTTATTATAAAAGACTTGATTTCGCCTGATATTCCAGACCAAGCCTCAAACAAGTCAGAATCTGAGGTATTTGCAGTCTTTTTGTCAGATTTACATATTGGCAGTAAATATTTCAT